>NZ_JBHXRX010000016.1:0-145682 GCF_042714995.1 Streptomyces sp. NPDC058665 | reverse complement strand
AGTGCCCGCAGGGTGGTTTCCTGTGGGCACTTCGGCAACGCGGCGAGGTGCCGTGCCAGGCGTTCCGGGCCCGCGAAGATCCGCCGGACAGGACCGAGGTCTGCTGCTGGCCTTCGTCTGGGCCTGCGCGGAGGCGCTGAGCTGGCCGCTGATGCCCGAACTGCTGCTGGGTGTCGCGTGCGTCGCCGTCCCCCGCGCCGCACCGCGGCTCTCCTTCGCCGCGCTCGCGGGAAGCCTGGCCGGCGGGCTGCTGGCGCTTCAACTCGCGAACACGGGGCTCCAGTTGCCCGCTCCGCTGACGACGGACCCGATGCGGGCGGAGGTACGCCAGGAGCTGGCGGTCGAGTCGGCTCACGCCGTACGCCACCAGACGTGGAACGGCATCCCGTTCAAGGTGTGCGCCGCCGAGGCGGGCCGGGCCGGCGTGCCGGCGGCCGACTGGCTCACGGAGTCCGCGAAGGCGCGCGGCTCCCGGACGCTGACGGTCGGCGCCGCCTTCGCCGCCCTCGGTCTCCTGCTGCGCCGTTTCCGCCGCCACTACGGCGCATACGTCGCCCTGCTCGGTATCGGCTTCGCGGCCGGGCTGTCACTGATCGTGGCCGGCTGGAGCTGAGCGTCCGCCGCGCCCGCGCCTCCGTGCGGAGAAGACACCGCCCCCGTACCGGGTTGGGGCCGGCACGGGGGCGGGGATTACGGGGGCGGGGCCCAGGGCCTCTCTTTTGGATCAGGCCGGAAGAGGGAGCGGGGTCTGGTGCGTGCGGTCGCAAGGCGGAGGAGGGAGTCATGGCGGAGCCATGCCGACCGACGACAACGCGGCGAGTGTGCGTGCCAGGGCTCGCGAGCCCGGCAAGATCCGAAAGAGAGGCCCTAGGCCGGGACGGCCCAGGACTCAGCCCATGTGCGGGTAGCGGTAGTCCGTCGGGGACACGAGCGATTCCTTGATCGAACGCGTCAGCGTCCACCGCATCAGGTTCTGCGGGGCGCCCGCCTTGTCGTTGGTGCCGGAGGCACGGCCGCCGCCGAAGGGCTGCTGGCCGACCACGGCGCCGGTCGACTTGTCGTTGATGTAGAAGTTGCCCGCCGCGTAGCGGAGTTTGGCCATCGCGTCGGCCGCGGCAGCGCGGTCACCGGCGATGACGGAGCCGGTCAGCGCGTACGCCGATACGGACTCCATCTGCGCCAGCATGGCCTCGTACTCCGCGTCCTCGTAGACGTGCACGGCGAGGATGGGGCCGAAGTACTCCGTCGTGAAGACCTCGTTGGCCGGGTCGGTGCAGGCGATGACCGTGGGGCGGACGAAGTAGCCGACGGAGTCGTCGTACGTACCGCCGGCGACGATCGTGCACGTCGGGTCGGCGGCGGCGCGGTCGATGGCGGCCTTGTTCTTCGCGAAGGCCCGCTCGTCGATGACGGCGCCGATGAAGTTGGACAGGTCGGTGACGTCGCCCATGGCGATGGCGTCGACCTCCGCCGCGAACTCCTCCTTGAAGCCGTCGTTCCAGATCGAGGCCGGGACGTACGCGCGCGAGGACGCCGAGCACTTCTGGCCCTGGTACTCGAACGAGCCCCGCGTCAGCGCCGTCTTGAGGACACCGCGGTCGGCGCTCGGGTGGGCGACGACGAAGTCCTTGCCGCCGGTCTCGCCGACGATGCGCGGGTAGGACCGGTACTTCTCGATGTTGCCGCCCACCGTCTTCCACAGGTGCTGGAAGGTCTTGGTGGAGCCGGTGAAGTGGATCCCCGCCAGCTCGGGGTGGTTGAGCGCCACCTCGGACACGGCCAGCCCGTCACCGGTCACCAGGTTGATGACGCCCTTGGGCAGCCCCGCCTCTTCAAGAAGACGCATCAGCAGCACGGCGGCGTGCGTCTGCGTCGGCGACGGCTTCCACACGACGACGTTGCCCATGAGCGCGGGCGCCGTCGGCAGGTTTCCGGCGATGGCGGTGAAGTTGAAGGGTGTGATCGCGTAGACGAAGCCTTCGAGCGGCCGGTGGTCGAGTCGGTTCCACACGCCGGTGGAGTTGGCCACGGGCTGCTCGGCGAGGATGCCGCGCGCGTACGCGACGTTGAAGCGCCAGAAGTCGATCAGCTCGCAGGGGGTGTCGATCTCCGCCTGCTGGATGGTCTTCGACTGGCCCAGCATGGTCGAGGCGGCCAGCGTCTCGCGCCACGGGCCGGACAGCAGCTCGGCGGCGCGCAGGATGATCGCGGCACGGTCGTCGAAGGCCATCGCGCGCCAGCCGGGGGCGGCGGCCAGCGCGGCGTCCACGGCGTCCTGGGCGTCCTGCTCGGTGGCGTTGCCGTACGTACCGAGGACGGCCTGGTGGTTGTGCGGCTGCACGACGTCGAAGCGCTCGCCGCCGCCCATCCGCTTCTCGCCGCCGATGGTCATCGGCAGGTCGACGGGGTGGTCGGCCAGCTCCTTGAGCCTGGCTTCGAGGCGGGCGCGCTCCGGGGAGCCGGGGGCGTAGCCGTGCACCGGCTCGTTGACCGGCGTGGGGACCTGGGTCACAGCGTCCATGAGGGCCGCATCTCCTTGATCAGTAGACGGTTTACGGGCTGCGGTCGGGGAGGGGCGGGGCGGCGCGTCAGCCGCGTGTGG
Source organism: Streptomyces sp. NPDC058665 (assembly GCF_042714995.1). Lineage (NCBI taxonomy): Bacteria > Bacillati > Actinomycetota > Actinomycetes > Kitasatosporales > Streptomycetaceae > Streptomyces > Streptomyces sp. NPDC058665. The sequence goes on along the minus strand of NZ_JBHXRX010000016.1, from coordinate 143,080 downwards.
CGAGCGAACGCAGGAAGAAGCCGAGGTTCGCTGGGCGTTCGGCCAGCCGGCGCATGAAGTAGCCGTACCAGTCGGTGCCGTACGCGATGTAGACGCGCACCCGGTGGCCCTCGGCCGCCAGGCGGCGCTGCTCGGCCTCACGGATGCCGTAGAGCATCTGGAACTCGTACGCGTCGAGCTTGCGTCCGGCCCGTACGGCGAGCTCCTGGGCGATCGCGATGAGGCGCGGGTCGTGGGACCCGACCATCGGGTAGCCCTCGCCCGCCATCAGGGTCTTGAGGCACCGCACGTACGCCTTGTCGACCTCGCCCTTGTCCTGGTGCGCGACCCGCGCGGGTTCCTTGTAGGCGCCCTTGACGAGCCGTACGCGCGCTCCCGACGCGGCGAGGGTCCGGCAGTCGTCCTCCGTACGGAAGAGGTACGACTGGACGACGGCGCCGGTCTCCGGGAAGCGCTCCCGCAGCGTCCGGTGGATGGCGAGCGTCGAGTCGACGGTGGTGTGGTCCTCCATGTCCAGCGTAACGGTGGTGCCGATCTCGGTGGCGGCCTCGACGACGGTGGTGATGTTGCCGAGCGCCAGGTCGTGGCCGCCGCGCAGGGCCTGTCCGAAGGAGGAGAGCTTCACCGACATCTCGGCGCGGGCGCCGAGCCCCAGCGGCGCGAGGGCCTCGATCAGCTTCAGATAGGCGTCACGGGCGTGCAGCGCCGCCGACCGGTCGGTGATGTCCTCCCCGAGGACGTCCATGGTGACTTCGAGGCCGCTGTCGGCCATGTCCTGGATGACCGGCGTCGTACCGTCGACGGTCTCGCCGGCGATGAAGCGGTCCACCACGGGCCTGGTGACCGGCGCGGCCGAGACGACACGCCGCATGAGGTCGCTGCGCGACGCGGCGAGAATCACGGGACCCAGCACGGGGCACCTCCACGGAAGAGACAGAGCAGGCCGTACGGGGCGCGAACGCCCGGCGACGGCACGGAGAACCACTTCGAAATCTAGGGACCGGTCCGGTCCTCTGCCATCGACAGCTGTCACGCATCCGTGGCCGGGATCTCAGACATATGTCTGAAAGCGGTGCGAGAATGTCCGGGTGAAGGACGATTACCAGGAGCTGGTCGACGAGATCTCGGCGCTGCTCGGCATGCCGCTGACCCTGGAGAACAGGGATTTCGGGCTGATCGCCTTCGGGGTGCACGACAGCGAGGACGAGGGCGTGATGGACCCCGTCAGGACGCGTTCGATCCTGACACGGAAGTCCACCCCGGCGGTGCGCGCCTGGTTCGAGGGGTTCGGCATCACCCGCGCGACCGGCCCCGTCCGGATCCCGGCCGCGCCGGACGCCGGGGTGTTCCGGGGGCGGATCTGTCTGCCCGTACGGCACCGGGGCACGGTGCTCGGTTACGTATGGCTGCTCGACGACACCGGCAGAGGTCCCACGGACGACCGTTTGGCGGCGGCCATGGAGGTGACGGGGCGGATCGGGGCGCTGCTCGCCGAGGAGGTGAAGGCGGGCGCCGACCTGGCGCGTGAGTTCCGCGCCGTACTGACCGCGGAGCGCGGGTGGCAGCGCGACATGGCCGTGGAGGCGCTGCGTACGGCGCTGGGGCCGGGGGCGGACGGGCCGCACATGGTGGTGTGTGTCGCGCCGTGGGCGGGCGCGGACCCGGCGGTGCGCGCCGTGCCGGGGACCGCGGCGCTGTGCACGCTGCCAGAGCTGCCCGGCCCGCCGGACCGGGCGGACCCGCCGGCGTCCGGTCCGGACGGCGCCTCGCCGGGGCGCGGCGCCGGCGAGGTGCCCCGGGCGCTCGCCGTGCTCGTACGGCTCCGGTCGCCCGACACCCTGGCACCCACGCTCGCGGCCACGGCCCACCTGCGCGACATCGCGGGCCCCGGGGCCGCCGCCGGGGCGGCGACGCCGCGCCGTGGCCTGGCCGAACTGCCCGACGCCTGGCACGAGGCGGTCGCCGCGGCCCACGCGTCGGCGGCGCAGCCGCGGTTCGGCGCGGTGGCACAGTGGTCGGAGATCGGCCCGTTCCGGCTGCTGACGTCGCTCCCGCCGGGCATCGACCCTGCGGTACGCCCGCTGCTGACGCCCGCGAACACGGAGCTGACGCACACGGCGGAGGTCTATCTCGACTGCGCGGGCCAGGCGGGCCGTACGGCCTTGAAGCTCGGCATCCACCGCCAGACGCTCTACTACCGGCTGTCGCGCGTCGAGAAACTCACGGGGCTCGACCTGGCCGACGGCGAGGACCGGCTGCTGCTGCACATGGCGCTGAAATCCGCACGGCTCAGATCCTGATCGCGGGCTCTCCCAACGAGGCTGCGCCGGTGCGGGAGTTGGCCACCGACGCATGGGACGGGAAACGGTGCGGGGCCCGGGAAGAATCCCGGGCCCCGCACCACGTCGAACCGTCCGGCCTCGCAGCCGTCGGATCAGCCGGATCAGTCGGTCAGATCCACCGAGCGCGCCGAGTTCGCGCCGATCTCGTCGGAGATCTCCGCCAGCACGGCCGGCGGCACGGTGTCGTCGACGGACAGGACGACCAGCGCCTCGCCGCCCTCCTCCGCGCGCGAGACCTGCATCCCCGCGATGTTCAGCCCCGCCTCGCCGAGAATCCGGCCGACGGTGCCGACGACGCCGGGACGATCCTCGTACCGCATGACGACCATGTGCTCGGCCAGGGACACGTCCACGTCGTACTCACCGATCGCGACGATCTTCTGCAGGTGCTTCGGACCGGCGAGCGTGCCGGAGACCGACACCTCCTCGCCGCCCGAGAGCGTGCCCCGTACGGTGACCACGTTGCGGTGGTCGGGCGACTCGCTCGACGTCGTGAGACGCACCTCGACGCCGCGCTCCTGCGCGAACAGCGGCGCGTTCACATACGACACCGTCTCGTCGACGACATCCTCGAACACGCCCTTCAGCGCGGACAGTTCGAGCACCTTCACGTCGTGCTGCGTGATCTCGCCGTAGACCTCGACATCGAGCCGTACGGCGACCTCGCCCGCCAGCGCGGTGAAGATCCGGCCCAGCTTCTCGGCCAGCGGCAGACCCGGCCGTACGTCCTCGGCGATGACCCCTCCCTGGACGTTGACCGCGTCGGGCACCAGCTCACCGGCGAGCGCGAGCCGCACCGACCTGGCGACCGACACACCCGCCTTCTCCTGCGCCTCGTCCGTCGAAGCGCCGAGGTGCGGGGTGCAGACGACCTGGTCGAACTGGAAGAGCGGGGAGTCCGTGCAGGGCTCCTTCGCGTACACGTCCAGACCGGCGCCGGCGACGCGGCCCTCCTTGAGCGCGGAGGCCAGCGCCTCCTCGTCCACGATCCCGCCGCGCGCGGCGTTGACGATCCGCACCGTCGGCTTGACCTTGTGGAGCGCCTCGTCGCCGATCAGCCCGAGGGTCTCGGGGGTCTTGGGCAGGTGGACGGTGATGAAGTCCGACACCTCAAGAAGCTCGTCCAGCGAGAGCAGCTTGACGCCCATCTGCGCGGCCCGCGCGGGCTGTACGTACGGGTCGTACGCGACGATCTTCATGCCGAACGCCGACATGCGCTGCGCGACGAGAACACCGATGCGGCCGAGGCCGACGACGCCGAGCGTCTTCTCGCTCAGCTCGACGCCCGTGTACTTGCTGCGCTTCCACTCGCCGTTCTTCAGGGCGGAGTTGGCCTGCGGGATGTTGCGCGCCGTGGCGACCAGCAGACCGCACGCCAGCTCGGCGGCGGTGACGATGTTCGATGTGGGCGCGTTGACGACCATGACGCCGGCCTTGGTGGCGGCGGAGACGTCGACGTTGTCGAGGCCGACACCGGCGCGCGCGACGACCTTCAGCTTCTTCGCCGCGGCCACGGCCTCGGCGTCGACCTTGGTCGCGGAGCGGACGAGGATGGCGTCCACGTCGGCGATGGCGGGCAGCAGTTCGGCGCGGTCGGCGCCGTTGCAGTGGCGGATCTCGAAGTCCGGACCGAGCGCGTCGACGGTGGCGGGCGACAGCTCTTCGGCGATGAGTACAACCGGCTTTTCATTGGAACGCGAGCTCACGTGGGTCCTCACAGGTCCATTGCGGACGGCCGTCCCGACGGCCGCAGGCGGCGGAGGGTGCCAGGCCCTGGTCCGGGCCTGATCGCGTGGAAGACGCACGACGTTGTGGGCCTGACGCGTATGTGTTCTGCAGTGTAGTGCTGTCCTGGGCGGGGGTTTCCCGTCCGGGCGGGCGGATCACCCGTACGTGGCCGGACCCGCCGCAAGCGCTTACCGACGGGGCCCGTCCGGTGCCGGACCCGGCGTACGGGCCCGGCGCCGGGACGGCTCAGGCGTCGTCGTTGTCGACCCAGCTCATGAGCTTGCGCAGCTCACGGCCCGTGCTCTCCAGCAGCGAGTCGCTGTCGGCCTTCTTGTACTCGTTGTACTTCTTCAGACCGCCGTGGTACTCGTCCATCCAGTTGTTGGCGAACGTACCGTCCTGGATCTCGGCCAGGATCTTCTTCATCTCGGCCTTGGTCTGGTCCGTGATGATGCGCGGGCCGCTGACGTAGTCGCCCCACTCGGCGGTCTCGGAGACCGACCAGCGCATCTTGTCCAGGCCGCCCTCGTACATCAGGTCCACGATCAGCTTGAGCTCGTGGAGACACTCGAAGTACGCGATCTCCGGCTGGTAGCCGGCCTCGACCAGCGTCTCGAAGCCCGCCTTGACCAGCGCGGACGTACCGCCGCAGAGAACGACCTGCTCACCGAAGAGGTCGGTCTCGGCCTCCTCGCTGAAGGTCGTCTTGATGACGCCGGCGCGGGTGCCGCCGATGCCCTTCGCGTAGCTGAGGGCCAGCTCGAAGCCCTTGCCGGTGGCGTCCTGCTCGACGGCCGCGATACACGGCACGCCGCGGCCTTCCTCGTACTGCCGACGGACCAGGTGGCCGGGGCCCTTCGGGGCGACCATCGCGACGTCGACACCCGCGGGCGGCTTGATGAAGCCGAAGCGGATGTTGAGGCCGTGGCCGAAGAACAGCGCGTCGCCGTCCTTCAGATTGTCCTTGATGGACTCCTCGTACACCTGCGCCTGGATCGGGTCCGGCACCAGGATCATGATGACGTCGGCCTCGTCGGCCGCCTCGGCGGGCGTGACCACGCGCAGGCCCTGCTCCTCGGCCTTCACCTTGGACTTCGAACCCTCGTGCAGGCCGACCCGGACGTCGACACCCGAGTCACGGAGCGACAGCGCGTGGGCGTGGCCCTGGCTGCCGTAGCCGATGACCGCGACCTTGCGGCTCTGGATGATGGACAGGTCGGCATCGTCGTCGTAGAACAGCTCGGCCACTGGGTCTTCTCCTTGGTGTGCAAACTGGGTGTCGCTGTGTGGGCCCCACCGTACGGCGGGGCGGGTAAAGGGAGTCTCACGGTCTCGGCATACGAACCGGGACGCCGTACGGCTCCGAGGAGGCGGGCTACGCGCTGCGGTCGAGCGCCCGCAGGCTGCGGTCCGTGATGGACCGTGCGCCGCGCCCTATGGCGATCGTGCCGGACTGGACGAGTTCCTTGATGCCGAACTGCTCCAGCATCTTCAGCATGGCGTCGAGCTTGTCACTCGATCCGGTGGCCTCGATGGTGACGGCCTCGGGTGAGACGTCCACCGTCTTGGCGCGGAAGAGCTGCACGATCTCGACGATCTGGGAGCGGGTCTCGTTGTCGGCGCGGACCTTCACCAGGACGAGCTCGCGCTGGATCGCGGCGCCGGGCTCGAGTTCGACGATCTTCAAGACGTTGATCAGCTTGTTGAGCTGTTTGGTGACCTGTTCGAGCGGCAGGTCCTCGACATTGACCACGATGGTGATGCGGGAGATGTCGGGGTGCTCGGTGACGCCCACCGCGAGTGAGTCGATGTTGAAGCCGCGCCGGGAGAACAGGGCGGCGATCCTGGCGAGGATGCCGGGGGTGTTCTCCACCAGGACGGAGAGGGTGTGCTTGGAAGACATTTTCGTCGTTCTTTCTCTCGCTCTCGGCATCCGGCTCAGTCGTCCAGGCTGTCGCCGAAGTCGGGGCGCACACCCCGGGCGGCCAGGACCTCGTCGTTGGAGGTGCCCGCGGCGACCATCGGCCAGACCTGGGCGTCCTCGTGGACGATGAAGTCGACCACCACGGGGCGGTCGTTGATGGAGTTGGCCTTGGCGATCACGGCGTCCAGATCGCCCGGGGACTCGCAGCGCATCGCGACGCAGCCCATGGCCTCGGCCAGCTTCACGAAGTCCGGGATACGGGTGCCGCCGTTGGGCTTCGCGTCGTCCGCGCGGTCCGATCCCTCGATGGAGCCGCCGGCGGCGACGTCGGGGCCGCTGTGCAGGACGGTGTTGGAGTAACGCTGGTTGTAGAAGAGGGCCTGCCACTGGCGGACCATGCCCAGCGCCCCGTTGTTGATGATCGCGACCTTGATGGGGATGTTGTTGAGGGCGCAGGTGACCAGCTCCTGGTTGGTCATCTGGAAGCAGCCGTCGCCGTCGATCGCCCAGACGGTGCGGTCGGGCCGGCCGGCCTTGGCGCCCATCGCGGCCGGGACCGCGTAGCCCATCGTGCCCGCGCCGCCGGAGTTGAGCCAGGTGGCGGGCTGCTCGTAGTCGATGAAGTGGGCGGCCCACATCTGGTGCTGGCCGACGCCCGCCGCGTAGATCGTGTCGTCCGGGGCCAGTTGGCCGATGCGCTGGATGACCTGCTGCGGGGAGAGGCTGCCGTCGGCGGGCTGGTCGTAACCGAGCGGGTAGGTCTCGCGCCAGCGGCTGAGATCGCGCCACCAGGCGCTGTAGTCACCGACGTTGCCCTCGGTGTGCTCGGCCTGGACCGCCTGGACGAGGTCGGCGAGGACCTCGCGGGCGTCCCCGACGATGGGCACGTCCGCGGCACGGTTCTTGCCGATCTCGGCCGGGTCGACGTCGGCGTGGACGATCTTCGCGTACGGGGCGAAGCTGTCCAGCTTGCCGGTGACGCGGTCGTCGAAGCGGGCTCCGAGGGCGACGATCAGGTCGGCCTTCTGCAGCGCGGTGACGGCGGTGACCGCACCGTGCATGCCCGGCATTCCCACGTGCAGCGGGTGGCTGTCGGGGAACGCGCCCAGCGCCATCAGGGTGGTGGTGACGGGGGCGTTGGTCAGTTCGGCGAGGACGCGCAGCTCGGCGGTGGCGCCGGCCTTGATGACGCCGCCGCCCACGTAGAGCACCGGCCGCTTGGCCTGCGTGATCAGCTTGGCGGCCTCACGGATCTGCTTGGCGTGCGGCTTGGTGACGGGGCGGTAGCCGGGCAGCTCCTGGGTGGGCGGCCAGCTGAAGGTGGTCTTCGCCTGGAGGGCGTCCTTGGCGATGTCGACCAGGACGGGGCCGGGGCGGCCCGTCGAGGCGATGTGGAACGCCTCGGCGATGGTGCGGGGGATGTCCTCCGCCTTGGTGACCAGGAAGTTGTGCTTGGTGATCGGCATCGTGATGCCGCAGATGTCCGCCTCCTGGAAGGCGTCCGTGCCGATCGCCTTGCTGGCGACCTGGCCGGTGATCGCCACCAGCGGCACGGAGTCCATGTGCGCGTCGGCGATCGGGGTGACCAGGTTGGTGGCGCCGGGGCCGGAGGTGGCCATACAGACGCCGACCTTGCCGGTGGCCTGCGCGTAGCCGGTGGCAGCGTGGCCGGCGCCCTGCTCGTGGCGGACCAGGATGTGGCGGACCCGGGTGGAGTCCATCATCGGGTCGTACGCGGGGAGGATGGCGCCGCCGGGGATGCCGAATACCGTGTCGGCCCCCACTTCCTCAAGAGAGCGGATGAGGGACTGCGCGCCCGTGACGTGCTGGACGGTGGCGGACGTGGGTCCGCCGTTACGGGCGCGCGGCGTCGGGTGGGCCCCGGTGGCCTGCTCGGTCATCGTCAGTCTCTTCTCGAAGCTGAGGGTTTTTGCGGGGGTTTGGGCTGTGCCAGTACAACAAAAAACCCCTCGTGCCGGGAGGCAGGCGAGGGGAGCGCGTCGGTGCGGTTCGCAGGGCCGGTGGTGGGCACTGCTTCAGCCGACGCGCTGTCCAAGTACGAGAATTCGGGTGCGCATGGCATTGACCCTCCCTCCGACGCGCCATCACTGTCAAGTGGGTGGGACCGGCGTCTCAACATTTGAGCGCATGGACGGTCGGGTGATCGGCCTGGGGATCATGTCGGGGGTCGCCGCGCGCGTACGGCGCACGGGCAGTGCGCCCCCGGAGAGCACCGGGAGCGGGGCGGCGCCGGGGAGCGGGTATTCGCCGCGGACCAGCGCGCGGCGCAGCCGGTACTCGTCCAGGGGGCCGGAGAAGGCCATGCCCTGGCCGTGGGTACAGCCCATGGCACGCAGCGCGAGCACCTGTTCCGGTACGTCGACGCCCTCGGCCACCGAGACCATGCCCAGGTCACAGGCGATACGGAGCAGTCCGGCCGTGATCTTGTGCAGCCTGGCGGACTCGACGACACCCTCGACCAGCCCTCGGTCCAGTTTCAGCACGTCGACGGGGAGGCGGCGCAGTGCGTTGATCGCCGCGTAACCACTGCCGAAGCCGTCCAGCGCGATCCGTACGCCCAGCCGGCGCAGCGCGAGCAGCCGGTGCTCCAGCTCGTCCACGGACGTACGGGGGTCGCTGTCGGCCAGCTCGATCAGCAGGGCGCCCGACGGCAGCCCGTGACGGGTCAGGAGGGCCTCGATGGAGCCGAGCGGCATGGACCTGTCGAGCAGTCTGCGGGCGGAGAGACGGACGGTGACCGGGACCAGATGGCCCCTCCGGCCGCGCTCGGCGGCCTGCTCGACGGCTTCTTCGAGCAGCCAGCGTCCTAATTCGGCGGTGCGGTCGCTGTCGTCGGCGACGCGTAAGAACTCGGCGGGGGTGAAGAGGATGCCCTGGGCGGAGCGCCAGCGGGCCTGCGCGGCGACGGCGGAGATCTGCCCGGAGGCCAGATCGACCACGGGCTGGTGCAGGAGCGCGAACTCACCATCGCGCAGGGCGGCGCGGAGTCTGACGGCCAGCTCGGTCCTGCGGACCACGTCGGCCTGCATCTGGGGCGCGTACAGCTCGACCCGGTCCTTGCCGCCGGCCTTCGCGCGGTACATCGCGAGGTCGGCGTTGCGCATCAGGTCGGTGGGGGTGATGCCGGGCTCGGCGAAGGCGACTCCGATGGAGGCGGCGACGCGGACATCGTTGCCTTCGATGCGGTACGGCTCCGAGAGCCTGAGGCGCAGCCGGTCGGCGATCTCGTGGACCTGGTACTCCCGGGCGGTCTGGTCGTCGGTGCCGTCGCCGAGGATGAGGGCGGCGAACTCGTCCCCGCCGAGGCGCGCGGCGGTGTCCCCCGCCCGTACCGAGTCGTGGAGGCGGCGGGCCGCGTGGATCAGCAGTTCGTCGCCGACCTGATGGCCGAGGCGGTCGTTGACGCCCTTGAAACCGTCGAGGTCGATGAAGAGCACCGCCGTACCGGGGTCGCCCGCGCGGCGTCCGGAGAGGGACTGGCGGACCCTCTCGGTGAACAGCGCGCGGTTGGGGAGGTCGGTGAGCGGGTCGTGCTCGGCATTGTGCTGCAACTGGGCCTGGAGTCTTACGCGTTCGGTGACGTCGCGGCTGTTGAGGATCAGGCCGCCCTGATGCCGGTTGACGGTCGATTCCACATTCAGCCAGTCGCCCGAGCCCGATTTGAAGCGGCACTCGATGCGGGTGGTGGGCTCTTCCGTGGGAGGGGCGGCGAGGAAGCGGCGTACTTCGCGTTTGACCCGGCCCCGGTCGTCCGGGTGGATGATCGATTCCAGTTCGGCGCCGACGAGGCCGTCCGCCTCGCGTCCGTAGACACCGGCCGCCGCCGGGCTGACGTAGTCGAGGGTGCCTTCGGGTCCGGCGATCATGATGACGTCGCTCGACCCCTGGACCAGCGAACGGAAGTGGTTCTCCTTCTGGGCCAGTTCATGGGCGAGCGCGATGTTGTCGACGAGCATGATCCCCTGCCGTACGACCAGGGCGAGGACGACCGTGCAGCCGGTGAGGACCACCACCCGGTCGACCCGGCGGCCCTCGATGACGTTGTAGAGGATCCCCAGGGTGCATACCGCGGCGGCGAGATAGGGCGTGAGGGCGGCCAGGGAGCCCGCGATCGGCCTGCTGGAATGTCTGGCCGGGCGAGGGGGCCGCACCTGCGCGGGCGCTGTCTCGGCGGCGGCACCGCGGACGCCCCAGGGCGCGTAGGCGAGCAGCAGGGAGCCGGCGAACCAGCCCGCGTCGAGCAGCTGGCCCGAGCGGTAGGTCTCCCGGAGCAGCGGGGAGGTGAACAGGGCGTCGCACAGGACCGTGAGGGCGAGGGCGGCGATGGCCGAGTTGATGGCCGTACGGCTGCCCGCCGAGCGCCGGAAGTGCAGCGCGAGCACCATGCTGACGAGCACGATGTCCAGCAGTGGATAGGCGAGGGAGAGCGCGGCGTGGGCGACCGTCTCGCCGTCGAAGTGCGTGGTGTGCGCGAGGGCCAGGCTCCAGGAGAGCGTGAGGAGCGAGCCGCCGATCAGCCAGGCGTCGAGGCCGAGACAGACCCAACCGGCCTTGCTGACCGGGCGTTTGGCCAGGACGAGCAGGCCGACGATGGCGGGCGGCGCGAAGCAGAGGAAGAACAGGTCGGCGAGGGAGGGGCTCGGCACGGGCTGGTCGAGCACGACCTCGTACCAGCCCCAGACCGCGTTCCCGCCGGCGGCCATGGCTGAGGAGAGCGAGAAGAGCAGCCAGGCGGGGCGGAAGTGGCTGTCGTTGCCGCGGGCGTAGAGGAAGCAGGAGACCGAGGCGATGAGGGCGGCGATGCTGAGGCCGAAGTCGCCCATGAACAGGGCCACTTCACGGGAGCCCCAGCCGAGGGCCGCGCCGGTGGCGTAACCCCCGCAGATCAGGGCGAGGAGAAGTTGCGCGAGGAAGCCCGTGCCTCCGCCGCCTCCGCCGTCGTTGCCTGCTTCGTTGCCGCCGCCGTTGACGCTTTCGCCGGCGCTGCCGGTGCCGCTGTCGGCGTCGCCGCCCGGGGCCGTACGGCGGCCGAGGAGCGCCCCGGGGGCGCTCACGGGGTCACCTCCAAGGGTGTCGCCGCCGACGGGCTCGGTGCGAGCGCGGGTGAGGCGTGCGCCGGTGGAACAGGCGTCGGCGGTACGCGTGTTGGTGAGGTGCGCGTCGCCGGGGCGGGGGTTGTCGCCCGGGTGCGCGCCACCGGGCCGCGCCTCGGCAGGTCCGATGGCCGTCGTAGGCGGCCCTTCCGCGTCGGATCGTTCGTCCATCGGCAGTACATCGCCCGTCGCCCCCCTCGGATTCTGTTCGCTCCGCCACGCCGCCCGCACGACGCGGCCCCCAGATCGGGACGATACACCAGACTCGTCACTCAGGGACATAGTTCTTCTACTCTCCGTGACGAGCAGGGGAGTTGTCGATCCCGAGTGCGGATCGCCGTCGGCTCAGCCGGTGGTGAGCACCACGTTGCGCAGAGCGTCTCCCGCCGCGTGGCGGGAGAGTTGATCGGCGAGCAGACGCTTGGCGCGCGGCATGAACGCCGAGGTGGATCCGCCCACGTGAGGGCTGATGACGACACCCGGAGCATGCCAGAGAGGGTGGCCCGCCGGGAGCGGTTCCGGATCAGTGACATCCAAAGCGGCTTTTATCCTTCCGCTTTCCAGTTCGGCGAGGAGCGCCTTGGTGTCGGCGACCTGGCCGCGCGCGACGTTGACGAACAGCGCGCCGTCTTTCATACGGGCGAGGAACCCGGCGCCCGCGAGGCCCTTCGTCTCCTCGGTGAGCGGCGTGGACACGATCACGATGTCGGCCTCGGGAAGCAGGTCCGGCAGATCGGCGAGTGCGTGCACCGGGCCGCGCTCGGTGGCGCGGGCGGAGCGCGCCACGCGCGCCACCCGCGCGCACTCGAAGGGCGCGAGCCGGTCCTCGATGGCGGAGCCGATCGAGCCGTAGCCGACGATCAGCACGGACTTGTCGGCCAGCGCCGGGTAGAAGCCCGCTCGCCACTCCTCCGCGTCCTGGCCCCGGACGAAGCCGGGGATGCCGCGCAGGGACGCGAGGACGAGCCCGACGGTCAGTTCGGCGGTGCTTGCCTCGTGGACGCCCTTGGCGTTGCAGAGGCGTACGCCGGCGGGCAGCGAGCCGAGACCGGGCGCCACGTCGTCGATGCCGGCGGAGAGGGTCTGTACGACGCGTACGGAGGTCATCGCGGCGAGCGGCCGTTGCGCGACCTCCGCGCCCTTCATGTACGGGACCACGTAGAAGGCGCAGTCGGCCGGGTCGGCGGGATAGTCGTCCGCCCCGTCCCAGAAGCGGTAGTCCAGGCCATCGGGGAGTCCTTCGATCTCGTCGGCCGGGATCGGCAGCCATACGTCTGAAGTCATGGTCGGGAGGCTATTCGACGCCCGGGGGGAGGCTGAAGAGCGGGCCTGGGCCCGGGATCGCCGCGCCGCCCGGGGCGTGGGACTCGGGGGCACCGATCCCGGGTCGATGGGAACCTGGACACGGACCGCGGTGTATGAAACGTGGAGACGCAGCCGTCGAAGGGATCAAGACCGTGCAACGTGCTCCAGTGACGGCCATGTTGGCCGCAGCGGCGCTATTCGTGGTGACCGCGTGCTCGTCCTCCGGCGGCGGGGCGGAGTCGGGGGGCCCGGCGGGTTCCCCGTCCGCCTCGGTGTCCGAAGGGGCGACGCCGCCGGACGGCGAGGCGCAGCCGTCGGCGCCGCCCGCGAAGGGCTCGGCGAAGGTGGTGTCCACGCTGACCGAGGACCTCAAGTCCCCGTGGGGAATGGCGGCGCTGCCCGAGGGCGATCTGCTGGTCTCCTCGCGTGACGAGGGGACGATCACGCGCGTCGATTCCGAGAACGGCGAGAAGACCGAGGTCGGTGAGGTGCCCGGGGTCTCCCCCGGCGGTGAGGGCGGTCTGCTGGGCCTCGCGATCTCCCCGTCGTTCGCCTCGGACACCTATGTGTACGCGTACTTCACGACGGACTCGGACAATCGCATCGCCCGGATGCTGTACGACCCGAAGCGGCCGGTGGGCCGGCAGCTGGGGGCGCCGGACACCATCCTGCGGGGCATCCCGAAGGGCAATATCCACAACGGCGGCCGGATCGCCTTCGGTCCGGACAAGATGCTGTACGCGGGCACGGGCGAGACGGGCGAGACGGGCGAGACGGGGCTGTCGCAGGACAAGGAGTCCCTGGGCGGGAAGATTCTGCGGATGACCCCGGAGGGCGAGCCGGCGCACGGCAATCCGGAGGCGGATTCGGTCGTGTACACGTACGGGCACCGCAATGTGCAGGGTCTCGCGTGGGACTCGGAGAAGCGGCTGTGGGCGTCGGAGTTCGGCCAGAACACCTGGGACGAGCTCAATCTGATCGAGCCGGGGAAGAACTACGGCTGGCCGGAGGCGGAGGGCAAGGCCGGGAAGGCGGGCTTCGTCGATCCGGTGGAGGAGTGGCGGACGAGCGAGGCGTCGCCGAGCGGTATCGCCTTCGCCAAGGGGTCCATCTGGATGGCGGCCCTGCGTGGCGAACGGCTGTGGCGGATCCCCCTGGCCGGCGTGAAGCCGTCGGCCGACCCCCAGGCCTTCCTGGAGGGCGAGCACGGGCGGCTTCGTACGGTGGTGGCGACCGGGGACGGGGCGCTCTGGCTGCTGACGAGCAACACGGACGGACGGGGCACCCCGGAGTCGGGTGACGACAAGATCCTTCGGGTGGACGTCACGTAGCGGAGGCCGCCGGGGGCGTCCCGCGCCTTCGTGGTGGTGACAGGGACAGGACGCGCTTCTCGTACGCGCCTACCGTTGGAGGTATGGGATCGGGAAGCCCCCTGGGCGACTATCTGCGCACCCGGCGCGAACGGGTCCGGCCCGAGGACGCCGGGCTGCCGCCCGGTGAGCGTCGGCGCGTGCCGGGGCTGCGCCGCGAGGAGGTGGCGCTCCTCGCGGGTGTCAGCACGGAGTACTACCTCCGGCTGGAGCAGGGGCGGGACCGGCACCCCTCGGATCAGGTGCTGGAGAGCCTGGCCCGCGCGCTCCGGCTGGACGACACGGAGGCCAGGTATCTGGCTCAGCTCGCCCGGCCCGCCACCCCGGCCCGGCGCCCGGCACCGCGGGCGGAGAAGGCCAGCGCCGGGGTCTCCGCCCTGATCGACCAGTGGAGCACGCCCGCGCAGGTCCAGGGCCTCTGTCTGGGCACGCTCGCGGCCAACCCGATGGCCGTGGCGCTGAGCCCGTACTTCGCGCCGGGTGTGAATACGCTGAGCGCGCTGTTCCTGGAACCGGAGATGCGCGAGTTCTACCGAGACTGGCACGCCACCACCGCCAAGGCCGTCGCCTATCTGCGCTCGCTCATCGCGGACGCCGGGCGGAACGACGATCCCCGGCTGATCGAGCTGGTCGGGGAGCTGAGCCTGCGCAGCGAGCGCTTCCGGGGCCTGTGGGCGCGGCAGGATGTCCGCCACTCGACGAGCGGGCTCACGCTGATCAGGCATCCGCTGGTCGGCGACCTCGATCTGCACTACGAGAAGTTCGCCCTGGCGAGCGCGCCCGGCCAGATGCTGGTGACGTACCACGCCGAGCCGGGCTCCGACTCGTACGAGCGGCTTCAGCTTCTGGGCCACCTCGCCGCCCGGGGCGACGCCGCGCGGCCCCGGCCGGCCGGCCCGCCGACGGCCGCCCGCACCGCTGAGGCCCGCGCTACGGGTGGGTCGGTTCCAGGTCGCTGAAGAGCCGGAGACGGTGCGCCATCGCCGCCGCTTCCGTAAGGCCCGAGACACCGAGCTTGGCCAGGATGTTGGAGACGTGCACGCTCGCCGTCTTGGGCGAGATGTAGAGCTCCTCGGCTATCTGGCGGTTGCTGCGGCCCTCCGCGACCCGGCGCAGGACGTCCTGTTCGCGCGGGGTCAGGCCCAGTGAGCTGACGGCGTCCGCCTGCGGGTCGGGCGCCGGGGCGAGCCGCGGGGTGGTGGCGAGGCTGATCCGGGCCCGCCCGGCGAGCAGTTCGGTCTGCTCCACGAGGAACGCCGCGCCGAGCCGCTTCGCCGTGGTGTGGGCCCGCACCAGGAGGGCGGTGGCCTCCGCACGGCCGGCGGACGCGGCGAGGAGGTCCGCGGCCCAGCGGTACCGAGCGTTGGCCAGTTCGTACGGCCGGGCCGGCGCCTCGAAGGCGGCAGCCGCGCGGGCCCACAGCTTCGGGGCCACGATGCCGTCCGCGCGGGCGAGTTCGGCTTCGAGCAGCAGGTCGTACGCCCGCCAGACCGGGACGAGGGCGGGCAGCCGCTTCGCCTGCTCGCGGACGCTCGCGAGGACGGCCGCACGTCCCGCGTCGGCCTCCGGCAGTCCGCGCGCGTCCGCCTCCATCCCGGCGACCGAGCAGAGCAGCGGCAGCGCGTACCGCTGCATGCCCGGCGGGAAGCCGTGCGCGGCGACCTGTTCGAACTCGGCGCGTGCCTCGGCGAGGCGCCCCTGCCGCGCGGCGCTGACCAGCGCCAGCCTGGTCGGGCCGATGACGTGCTGCGGCTGCGGGTCGTGCGGCCCGAAGACCGCGCGGGCCAGGGCGACTTGGCTCTCCGCCTCGGCGAAGTCGCCGCGCCCGAGGGCGAGCATCGCGCGCCGTACGGCCACCAGGGCGCGTGCCTTGGGGGCGTGCGCTATCCGGGCCGCTTCGTCGATGGCGGCCTGGACCTCGGTCCAGCGGCCGAGCGAGAAGAGGGATTCGCTCAGGTTGGCCCTGACCCAGGCTTCCTTGTCGGTGAGACCCCGCTGATGGCACAGGGTGATGCCCAGTTCGGCGGCGGCGACCGCTTCCTCGGAGCGGCCCACGCTCTCCAGTGTGGACGGCAGGTTGATCGTGACGCGGCCCAGGAGCGGGAGCGCGGCGGCATTGCCCAGGGCGACGACGCGGTCCCGTACCGCGTACATCTCGGCCAGGCCCTCCTCGATGGAGCCCGCCTCGGTGGTGAGCCAGCCGCGCGTGATCCTGGCGTTCAGTTCGATGTTCTCCGCGCCGACCAGACGTGCGTACTCGACCGCCCGGTCGGCGGCGGCCAGGCTGTTGGCGCCGGGCCGGTGCAGGGCGCCCCAGCTCGCGACGTCGGAGAGGACCGAGGCGTGCACGGCGGACGGCGGGAGCCCGAGCACCAGGTCCTGGGCGGTGGCCAGTTCGGCCCAGCCGTCGCCGCGTGAGAGGTCCTGGACCAGCAGCGAGCGCTGGGTCCAGAACCACGCGGCCCGCAGCGGGTCGGCTTCGGTCTCCAGCACCCGCAGGGCTTTCTTGGACAGCGCCAGGGCCCGCTCGCGGTCGCCGCCCGAGCGTGCCGCGACGGTCGCCTCGCACAGCAGGTCGAGGTAGCGCAGCGGGGAGCTCGCGCCGTCGTCGGTGCGCGGGTGGACGTCGGTGTCGTCCGGGGGCCTGAGGCAGGCCCGTACGGACTCGGGCGCGGCGTCCCAGAGCTCCATGGCGCGCTCCAGCAGCCGCAGTTGCTCCGCGTGGGCGTAGCGCCGGCGGGCCTCGACGGAGGCGAGCAGAACGACGGGCAGCGCCTTCGCCGCGTCGTGCGCGTAGTACCAGTAGCTCGCGAGGCGCGTGGTGCGCTCGTCGTCCCGTACGAGGGTGGGGTCGGCCTCCAGGGCTTCGGCGAGGCGGCGGTTGAGCCGCGAGCGTTCACCGGGGAGGAGGTCGTCGCTGATGGCCTCGCGGACGAGCGAGTGCCGGAAGCGGTAGCCGTCTCCGTCCGCAGTGATGAGGAGGATGTTCGCGCCGACAGCGGCGCGCAGCGCCTCGATGAGGTCGTCCTCGGAGAGCTGTGCGACGGCGAGCAGCAGGGGGAACCCCACACTGGCGCCGCCCTCGGCGACGATCCGGGCGACCCGCTGGGCGTTCTCCGGCAGCGTCTCGACGCGGACGAGCAGCAGGTCGCGCAGGGAGTCGGTGAGTCCGGAACGGCAGCCGGACTCGATGGCGACGGCCAGCTCCTCCACGAAGAACGCGTTGCCGTCGGAGCGGCCGAAGATCTCGTCGACCAGGTGGGGGGCCGGCTCGTCCCCGAAGATGCCGCGCAGCTGCCCCCTGACCTCGGGATGGCTGAAGCGGGAGAGCTCGATCCGGCTGACCGTACGCAGCCGGTCCAGCTCCGCGAGGAGCGGGCGCAGCGGGTGACGGCGGTGGATGTCGTCGGCGCGGTAGGTGGCGATCACGAGGAGCCGGCCGCGCCGCAGCGTACGGAAGAGATAGGCGAGCAGATGGCGGGTGGAGGCGTCCGCCCAGTGCAGGTCCTCCAGGACGAGGACGACCGTGCGGTCGGCGGCGACGCGCTCCAGCAGCCGGACGGTGAGTTCGAAGAGGCTGGCC
This sequence comes from Streptomyces sp. NPDC058665, assembly GCF_042714995.1. Lineage (NCBI taxonomy): Bacteria > Bacillati > Actinomycetota > Actinomycetes > Kitasatosporales > Streptomycetaceae > Streptomyces > Streptomyces sp. NPDC058665. The sequence continues at coordinate 125,714 of NZ_JBHXRX010000016.1, read as the reverse complement.
CTGCCGTGCTCGCCGAGAGCGCCGCCATCCGCGGGGCCCAACTCGGGCAAGATCCTGGCCAGTTCGCCTTCCTGGCCCTCGGCCGCCGAGGCGATCTCCTCGGGCAGGCGCCGCCGCAGGCCGCGCAGGGCCGCAGAGAAGGGCGCGAAGGGCAGTCCGTCGCCGCCGATCTCCACACAGCCGCCGATCGAGACGACGGCGCCGTCGCCGCAGGCCACCGACGTCAGCTCCTCGATGAGCCGCGTCTTGCCGACGCCCGCCTCACCGCCCACGAGCACGGCCTGCGGTTCGCAGGCGGCGGCGCGGGCGAGCGCGCCGGTGAGCGCGGCCAGCTCGCTGTCGCGACCGACGAACACGGGGCTGACGGACTTGGTCTCCACGATGCCGAGCATCGCACAGGGGTCTGACAGCGCGGCACTCGTTATCGCGGCGGTCGCGGCGGTCCCGGCACGCGCCGGTGGCACGTGCGGCGACCGCCGGTCCGACTTCTTCAGGAGGCCGGGGCGGGCGCCCATCTCCCCGCGCCCGTCACGCCGCGCGCTCGAAGCGGCCTCGGAGCGAGTCCACCCGCCCCTCGCCCTTGTGGCGGGCGTTTCGCGCCGCCTCCTTGCGGGCCTTGCGGACCTGGCGGATCAGCCGCTGGTTGTCGGCCTCACCGATCAGCTCGGCCGCCCGCATCCGGTGCATCTCGTACTCGAACATCTCGACTCCCCTGTCACGAAGTGCTTTGGCGTCCTGCGATGCCTCAACATTCGTCTCCCAGGGGGTGCGCCCGCATCGGGCGAGTGCCGCATCTTCCGGCCGCAGGGGGACTTAGGCGGACCGGCCGGGGTGCGGGGCAGGGTCTAAGGCCCCGCCCGGCACCCGCTCAGTGCCCGCCTCAGCCGACGGCCGGCGGAGCGGCCGGGGGCGGCTCGGGCAGGGACACGAAGAGGTCGAAGTACATGCCGACGGCGATGAGCAGGCCGAGGGCGGCGAGCGAGATACCGGCCACGGCGAACGGGCGCACCCAGCTCTTGCGCTGCGGCAGGCCCAGCGCCACCAGGCCGACGATGAGCGCCAGCAGCGCGAAGATGCCGTTGGTCAGCGCGATGGCGTGCCAGGCGTCGCCGTAGATCTCGGAGATCTGCTGTTCCGCCGTGCCGGTCTGGCCGAGGTCGATCTGGCCGACGAGCGTCTCGCGCTCGGAGATGACCTTGCCGGACCAGCTGCCGATGAGGCCGACGAGGGACAGCAGTACGGAGATGAGCGCCGCCGAGGCCGCGGCGAGCCCGCCCGCGGGCGGCGGCGGGGTGTACTCGCCGTCCAGGTCGTCGTCCGGCAGGTCCTCGTCGTCTCCGTCGTCCGTGTCGTCCACACCGTCCGCGGCGCCCCCGGCGGCGTCCCCCTCAGGGCTCTCACCGTGCTCTTTGGCCAGGTTCGGGCCCGGCGCGTCGTTCTTCCCGGCAGCGTCGGCAGCAGCCGGAACGGCGCGCTCCGCCTCGATGTCGCCGCTGTCCTCAGCGGGCTGTTCTGGCTTGGTCGTGGGGTTCATGCGCCGCACGGTAGGCGGCCCGTATGAGAGATCCATGAGAGTTTCCTCAAAGGGCGTTCCGCTGCTGCCCGGACCACTCAGGAGCGAGTAGGGACCAGATCTCGTTGTCCTGTCGAACCCCGTGGTGGAGGCTGCTCTCCCGCAGCACACCCTCGCGCCGCATGCCGAGCCGTTCGGCGGTCCTGATGCTCGCCACGTTGGCCGACGAGGCCACCCACTCGACGCGGTGGATGCCACGCTGTTCCACCGCCCAGCCGATGAGCACCCGCACCGCGCGGGTCACCAGTCCGCGCCCCGTCGCGCCCGGTTCGAGCCAGCAGCCGACCTCGCAGGTGCCCTCCGCCGCGTCGAAGAGCCGGAACATCACGCCGCCGACGAGGGTGTCGTGGAGCCAGATTCCGTAGATGCGTCCGCCGTCGGCGGCCTGGCTCTGGGCGTATCTGACGAGCATGGCCCGCGCCGATTCGAGGTCGAACACGACCTGGCCGAGCCGGACGTGCTGGTCCACGAACTCCCTGGCACGGTCCATGTGCGCGAGGAACTCATCGGCCTGCCACGGCTCCAGCGGTCTCAGTTCGGCCCCGTCGTCACCCAGTGATGTCGCGAACATCGCACTCCTCGCTCCGGTCGGCCCAGCTCACCGCGCGGCCGGCTCACCGCGGCACGTGCTCCGCGGGCTCCTCGCGCCGTGCGGGGATCTTCCCAGACGTACGGCGGCCGGCGGCGGGCACCTCGATGCTGATCCGCGGGAGCCAGCGGTCCAGCCGTCGCGGCAGCCACCAGTTGGCGCCGCCCAGGAGATGCATCAGGGCGGGCACGAGGAGCGTACGGAGGACGAAGGCGTCCAGGGCGACGGCGGCGGCCAGTCCGACGCCGAACATCGCGATGACGCGGTCTCCGCTGAGGACGAAGGCGAGGAAGACCGAAATCATGATCACGGCAGCCGAGTTGATCACCCGGCCGGTCTCGGCGAGGCCGACCCGTACGGCCCGTCTGTTGTCGCCGGTCTCCAGCCACTCCTCGTACATCCGGCTCACCAGGAAGACCTGGTAGTCCATGGAGAGGCCGAAGAGGACCGAGACCATGATCACGGGCAGGAACGGCTCGATCGGGCCCGAACTGCCCAGGCCGAGGAGTTCGCTCCCCCACCCCCACTGGAAGATCGCGACGACGATCCCGAAGGACGAGGCGACGGCGGCGACGTTCATCACCGCCGCCTTCAGTGGGATGCCGACGGAGCGGAAGGCGAGCAGCAGGAGCAGGGAGCCGAGGGAGACGACGACTCCGACGAACAGGGGCAGTTTGCCGACGACGACCGCGGCGAAGTCGTCGTAGGCGGCCGTGACGCCGCCGACCGACACATCCAGCGAGGTGCCCCCCTCCGCGCGGGGCAGCACATCGTCACGGAGGTGGTGGACGAGGTCGCTGGTCTCCTTCGACTGGGGCGACGACTTGGGCACCACCGTGAGCAGGGCCCTGTCGCCACTGCCGCTGAAGACGATCGGCCCGACGGAGGCGACGTCCGCCGACTCACGCAACGTGTCCGGCAGTTGGTCCATGGCGAGGCGGTCGTCGGCGCCGTCGAGTTCGGCGACGAGGGTCAGCGGGCCGTTGACGCCGGGGCCGAAGCCGTCGGCGATCCGGTCGTACGCCTGCCGGGTGGTGCTGGTCACCGGATCGTTGCCCTGGTCGGAGGTGCCCAGATGGAGCGAGAACGTGGGCAGCGCGAGCACCAGCATCACGACCACGGCCGCGGCGCCGAGCAGCCGGGGGTGGCGTTCGACGAAGGCGGACCAGCGGGCGGCGAAGCCGGCGGGCGGGTCGGGCACGGGACCGTGCTCGGCGAGCCTGGCGCGCTCGCGGCGGCTCAGCGCGCGTCCGCCGGTGTACGAGAGCAGGGCGGGCAGCAGCGTCACGGACGCGGCGACCGTCAGCGCGACGGTGAGCGAGGCGGCGATCGCGACGCCGTTGAGGAAGCTCAGGCGCAGCACCAGCATGCCGAGCAGCGCGATACAGACGGTGGCCCCGGCGAAGACGACGGCGCGCCCCGTCGTGGCGACGGCCTCCGTCGCGGCCTCGCCGACCGGCAGGCCCCGTTTGAGGCCCTTGCGGTGTCTGGTCACGATGAAGAGCGCGTAGTCGATGCCGACGCCGAGCCCGACGAGCATGCCGAGCATGGGCGCGAAGTCGGCCACGGTCATGACGTGGCCGAGGAGCGCGATGCCCGCGTACGCCGTCCCGACGGACACCAGGGCGGTGGCGATGGGCAGCAGGCTGGCCGCGAGCGACCCGAAGGCGAGGAAGAGGACCACGGCGGCGATGGCGACGCCCACGATCTCCGCCGTGTGCGCCGTGGTGCCTTCGGTGAGGGCGACTCCGCCGCCGCCGAGATCCACCTGGAGATCGTCGGTGGCCGCCTTCTTCGCCGTGTCGACGACGGCCTGGGCCTGGGCGACGGGCATCTCGTCGACCTGGCGCTCGTAGGTCACGACGGCGAACGCGGTGCGGCCGTCCTCGCTGATCCGGCCTGCGCTCTCGCCGTCCTCCGGGCCGGTCGCCCGCGCGGGCGCGCCGTCGCCGCCGGTGGCGTCGTACGGGCTCGTCACGGAGGCCACTCCGGGCAGCTTGGCGATGTCACCGAGCGTGAGGTCCATGCGTCGTTCCACGTCGCCCGCGCGGACGGAGCCCCGTTCGGTGTGCCAGACCACGGTGTCGCTGTCGCCGCCGCGTCCGGGGAAGCCGCTCTCCAGGAGGTCGACGGCACGGCCGGCCTCGGTGCCGGGAGCGTTGTATTCGTTGGAGTACGACGTCCCGGCCACGACGGCGCCGGTGGCGGTGGAGCTCAGGGCCAGCAGCCACAGGAGTACGACCAGGAGCCGGTGCCTGACGCACCACCGCGCGACTGCTGCCAACGGTCTGCTCCCCTGCGGTGGTCCGGAGAGCCAACTCTGACATCAAATCGTGATCGTTTGTCCGTTTGGTGGGGTTACTCACACGCCGGTGACCTGAGCATTCGATCAATGGGAGGGGGATATTCCGGTTCAGCCGGAGACGCTCGGCTTCCCGTTCTCTATGTGACCCATCAGCCGCCGCCGGAAGCCCCGGCCCGCCGTCACCTCGATGTCGTACCACCCGTGCGCGTCGGCGGCCGAGTGCACGACATGGCGGCTGCGGCCCGGCTTGACCGTGAACTCGCGCTTCCAGTCACGGAGGTCGGCCTCGTCGGCGTACCCGAGCGAACGCACCGTGAAGGTGACCGGCAGATCGCCCTCATTACGGAGGGTGAGGTGCAGATCGCGGTCGTGGTGGTCGAGGGTCGAGGAGAGTTCGGCGCCGCGGCCCGAGACGGGGCCGGCGAACTCGCGGCGGAATCCGTTGGGGCCGGTGATCGTGAACCGGTAGTCGTCGCCGGTAAGGGGCACCGTCCACTGTGCCGTGCCCCTTACGTCCCGGTGCTGCGGGACGTCGAACTCACCCGCGTACGGATAGAGCGCGAAGTGGGCACTCGCCCGCCCCGTGTTGCGCAGTTCGAGCTGGAGGACCCGTGCCCCGGCGCGGCCGGCCTGGCGGCCGTATGCGTCCGGCTGGTACGGCAGCGGGCGGGCGGGGCGCGTACCGGGCTCCTGCACCGGCATCCGCTGCACCGCCGGCGGCACCGGCCGCCAGCGTCCGGTGAAGGGCGGGACGGACCCGGGCTGCTCGACGTCCGGCTGCGGCCGGCCACGGCCGAAGTCGAAGGCGGAGGTCAGATCGCCGGTGACGGCACGCCGCCAGGGCGTGATGTTGGGCTCCCGCACGCCCGTCCACTTCTCCAGGAAGCGAACGACCGAGGTGTGGTCGAAGACCTGCGAGCAGACGTAGCCGCCGACGGTCCAGGGCGAGACGACGAGCAGCGGCACGCGGATACCGAGCCCCGTGGGGAGCCCCTGCCAGCGCTCGTCCGCGTCGTCCACGGGCGGCACCGGCGGCGGGACGTGGTCGAAGAAGCCGTCGTTCTCGTCATAGTTGATCAGTACGACGGTGTGCCGCCAGACGTCCGGATGCGCGCCGAGGGCGTCCAGCACCTGGTAGACGAGGCCGGCGCTGGCGACCGGCGACGAGGCGCCGGGGTGCTCGGAGTCGACCGCGGAGGGCACCAGGTACGACACCTCGGGCAGCTTCCCCGCGGCCACGTCGGCGCGGAACGCGGCGGCGAGGGTGCCCGACTCGACGCGCCGCAGGCCACGTTCGAAGAGGGACCGTTCATGGGCGGTGAGGCTCTCCACACCCTCTTCGAGGGCGTCGAGGAGCCGGGCCCGTACGGCGGCGTCGTCGCTGTCGCGCACGGCGGCGTAGAAGGCCTCCGTGTACGTGAAGCCGGCGCCGCCCTCAAGCTCGCGTGCCTTGGCGAGCGCCTTTCGCGCGATCTTCTTGAAGGAGGTGAAGAACTCGATGTTGTTGTCGGTGAAGTTCTCCCACTCGGTGTACGTCTTCCAGCTCCGCCCGGCCTTCTCCAGCCGCTCGGCGTACGTCGGCCACGCGTAGCCGGGGTGGGTGCCCTCGTCGTACGCGTCGTTGCCGACGGCCCGGCGCCCGTCCGCCTCGAAGCCGGTCCAGCCGCTCCAGAGGTGGTTGCGGTTGGGGCTGGTGGAGGTGTGGACCGACGAGTGGTAGGCGTCGCAGACCGTGAAGGTGTCGGCCAGCTCGTAGTGCAGCGGGATGTCGGCGCGGTCGTAGTACGCCATCGTGGCCACGGTCTTGGCGGAGATCCAGCGGTCCATCCAGCCGTTGTTCCACGCCTTGGCGCCACCGCTCCAGGAGTGGTCGAGGTCGCCTATGTACTGAAGGTCCTTCTTCTGCGTCTCGGCGGCGTCGCGCACGGGGAAGGGCAGCACGGTGCCGGTGCCTGACGCGGCCGGCTGCTCGAACACGGGGCGGCCGGTGGGCAGTTCCACCGCGTTGCGGTCCCCGAAGCCCCGTACGCCGCGCAGCGTGCCGAAGTAGTGGTCGAACGACCGGTTCTCCTGCATGAGCACCACGACATGCCGGACGGCGTCCAGTCCCCCGGCCGGCGCCTCGGCGGCCATGGCGGCGCGCAGGGACGGCGGCAGTACGGAGCCCGCCGCGGCGGCACCGACGGCGCCACCTCCGAGCGCGAAGAGCCGTCGCCGTGAAATGTCCGTGGCCAAGAGATCCTCCCGAGTCAGGTGCTACGGCCCGGAAGCTAGCCACCGCAGGTGGCGACGGGAAGACCCCGGGACGGCCCGGCGATGAACGTCCGAGAGTCGCCCTGTCCGGGCGGCGTCCGCGCACCGGGGAAGGACCGACGGGTCTGGCCGGATCCGTGGCGGTCGGACGCGGCGTGGCGCAAGCTGAACGGGTTCGGCGACCGCCCCTCCCGTTCAGGTCCTCGGGAGGCTCCGGACACGTGCTGCCCACGATTCACGAACCCATGAAAACGACAGGGACAACCCACCCATGAACGTCTCCGTGTTCGGCGCCACCGGGCGTACCGGACAAGCCTTCCTCACCTCCGCCGCACGCGCCGGCCACCGCATCACCGCTCAGGTGCGTGAACCGGCGCGGCTCGGCTCCGCCCCGGTCGACCGGGTGGTGACCGGCAGCCCCTTCGACGAGAGCGCGGTGACCGACGCCCTCACCGGCGCCGACGCCGCGGTGATCGCCTTCGGTCTCAAGGGCAACCGGACGACGCCGCTGTACTCACGCGGCACCGAACTGATCGTGGAGGCGATGCGGAAGCTGGGCGTACGGCGGCTGATCGTCGTCTCCGAGGCCGGATACGGGCCCCATGTGCGCGGCATCGCGGGCCGTACCGTCGCCGCCCTCTACCGCGCGACGGCGCGGCCCCTCCTGCGGGAACGGGAGGCCCAGGACGCGGTGATCCTCACGAGCGGCCTGGACTGGACCGTCGTACGGTCCGGGGTGCTGCACCACGGGCCGGCGCGCGGCAACCGTCCGCGCTCCTTCACGCCGTACCGGGGCCTCGCGCCCCGTACGACCTACGCGGACCTCGCCGACCTCGTGCTCGACGCGCTGGACGACCCCGCGACGTACGGCCGGGACGTCTACCCGTAACCGCGGCGGGCGGTCAGTCCTGCCGCGCCACGGTCTCGCGCAGGTCCTTGGCGTAGTGGCCGATCGCCCTCCGGTACGTCCGCACCTGGGGGTCCTCGCTGGTCGTGGCCAGCAACTCCAGCAGGATCCGCATCGCTTCGTCGTGCTGTCCGGTGTTGAACAGGGCCATCGCGAGGAAGGTCCGCAGGGCGCCGTCGTCGGGGAACTCCGCCAGTCCGCCGCGCAGCGTGCGGACGGCCTCCTCGTAGCGGCCGAGGATCCGGAACGTACTGCCGAGACCCACCAGCGCGCCGAGGCGGTCCTCGGCCGAGAGGCCGGTTCCGGCCAACGCGCGTTCGTAGTAGGCGACAGCCTCCGCCTCCACGCCGAGGGCGTCGTGTGTCCAGGCGGTCTGGTAGGCGACCTCGGCGTCGTCCGGGTGCCGGTCGGCGAGAGCGACCAGCCGCTCCCTGGCCCGCTCCGCCTCCCCCCGTGTGCGCAGGCCGACGGCCTCCGCCAGAAGTTCGTCCCCGCTGTCAGTCGTCATGCGGGGATTGTGGCACCGGTCCTCAGCTCCGGTACGGCCACACCAGCAGGACGGGGCAGGGCGCGTGGTCGACCACGAACCGGGACTCCGGGCCGAGGCTGTGCGGGCCCGGCCGGTCGGGGTCGCCGTCGCGCGCGCAGATCAGCAGATCCACGTCGGCCGCCGCGCGGACGACCTCTTCTTGAGGGCGGCCGTGCCGGTCGAGCAGTTCGCAGGGCCGGCCGAGCCGGTGCGCCGCCTTCTCAAGGAGGTCGGCGCCCACCACGCCGGCCAGCGCCTCAAGACGGGCCCCGGGATCGTGCTCGGGCCCGTGGCCACGGCCCAGCAGCCCCGCGTACGCGCGGTGCGCCTCCTCGACGATCCGGTCGTCGCCCACATGCAGCAGGACGACATGGTCGTCGGCGGCTCGGTCGCGGGCCGCGTCGACGCAGGCTGGCCAGGTCGACGGACTGATCCAGACAAGTGCGGTTGTCTTCACGTCGGTCACAACTGGAGGGTGCCCCACAGGGCGACGGTCGAAGCGATCAGCGTCGCGGGCACGGTGAGCAGACCGAGCCGGGTGAACTGCCCGAGCGAGGGCGCCGATTCGTGTTCGTGCAGGACACGCCGCCAGAGAAGGGTGGCGAGTGAGCCGACGTACGTGAGGTTGGGCCCCAGATTCACTCCGATGAGCGCGGCGAGTACGGGGCCGGGGCCGGCGGGCGCGACGAGGGGCAGCAGGGCGAGGATCGCGGGCAGGTTGTTGATCAGGTTGGCCAGGAGGGCGGCGACGCCGGCGATGGCGAGGAGAGTGGTGAGGGATTCGCCGCCCGGCAGAACGCGGCTGATGCCGGTGTCGAGCCCGTTGTCGACGACCGCCTTGACGACGATGCCGAGCGCGAGCACGAAGAGGCAGAACAGCGGCGACGCGGCGCGAAGGAGCGCGAGCGGGGTGGTGCGCCGGCGGCGCAGCGCGCGGGCGGCGAGCACCGCCGTACCGGCGAAGGCGGCCCAGAGCGGTTCGACGCCGACGAGCGAGGTGACGGCGAACGCGACGAGGGTCAGACCGAGGACGGCGAGCGTGAAGGCCGGTACGGTCCGCGACTCGGCCTCCTTGGGAGGGTGCGCCCCGGCGGCCAGGTCGGTCGCGAAGAACCGGCGCAGGACGACGTACTCGACGGCGATCGCGGCCAGCCACGGGAGCGCCATGAGCACGGCGAACCGGGTGAAGGAGAGACCGCTGGCGGTGAACGCGAGGAGGTTGGTGAGGTTGGAGACGGGGAGCAGGAGCGACGCGGAGTTCGCGAGGTGGGTGCAGGCGTAGACGTGCGGGCGGGGGTGGGCTCCGACGCGGCTCGCTGTCACGAAGATGACGGGCGTGAGGAGGACGACCGTGGCGTCGAGGCTGAGCACGGCGGTGGTGACGGCGGCGACGCCGAACACGCCGCCGAGCAGCCGGCGCGGGTGCCCGCCGCAGAGACGGGCGACGAGATCGCCGGCCGCCCGGAACAGGCCGTCGTCGTCGCAGAGTTGGGCCAGTACGAGAATGGCGGCGAGGAACCCGACGACGGGCAGCAGGCTGTGCGTCTGGTCCCACGCGTCGGCGGGCGACACGGCGCCGAGCCCGACGACGAGGGCGGCGGCGGGGATGGCCACGACGGCTTCGGGCAGCCCTCTCGGCCGTACGACGGCGAAGGCGAGCACACCGAGAAGCAACCCCCCGGACACGATCTCGGCGACGAGGCTGTTCACGGGGGCCGCCTGGGTGCTGGTGGACGGACGGTGTGCGCGCGTACGACGCGCCGCGTGAGGCCGACGCCGCCCCAACTTACGACCCCGCGCGGCCCGGTCGCGGCACGAGGAGCCGTGGCGGGTTGGTGGGGGGGGCGTACGCCTGGCCGCACGGTACCGGCGAACCAGCCGAGCGAAACCTGCGAGCCGCGCCTGTCCCCCGGCCCTCGGGACGAATCCCACCGCGCACCGCACTGGTCGTCGTTCACGCGGCAGGCCGCCTGCACAACCCGCCCGGCGCGACCGCGACCCACCGGTCGGCACCGGCGAAGCAACCAGCCCGGCCCCGGCCCGGGGCAGCGATCGAACCCAAACCACCACGACCCGCGGGCATCGCCCAAGGCAGAAAGCCCACACGTCGCGGCTCCGGCTGGCGCAAGACCTGCGCAACCCAACCGACCGCCGGCCGACACCGGCCAAGCAACGAGCCCGCCCCTGGCCCGGGGCGGCGGTCGAAGACGAACCAAACCACCACGACCCGCAAACCGCACCCGAAACAGAACGCCCGCGTAACCCGACAGACGACCGCCTTCGGCGAACCGCCCCGCCGCGAACCGAACGCCCGCGCGTCGCCGCTTCGGCTGGCACAAGACCTGCGCAACCCGACCGGCGACCGCCACTGGCGCCCGTGCCGACGCGGGCAGCCCAACCGGTCGCCTGCCGGCACCGGTAAGCGGGGCCGGGTCCTTGCGGGCCCGGCCCCCCGGTTCAGCCCTCGGCTCCCAGGCGTTCCAGGATCAGTTCGCGGACCCGCGCCGCGTCCGCCTGGCCGCGGGTGGACTTCATGACCGCCCCCACCAGTGCGCCCGCCGCCGCGATCTTGCCCGCGCGGATCTTGTCCGCGATAGCCGGGTTCGCCGCGATCGCCTCGTCCACCGCCGTACCCAGCGCGCCCTCGTCGGAGACGACCTTCAGGCCGCGCTTCTCGACGACGGTGTCCGGGTCGCCCTCGCCCGCGAGGACGCCCTCCAGGACCTGCCGGGCCAGCTTGTCGTTCAGATCACCCGCGGCCACCAGTTCCGCCACCCTGGCGACCTGCGCCGGGGTGATCGGGAGCGCCGCGAGGTCCGTGGACGTCTCGTTCGCGCTGCGCGCCAGCTCGCCCATCCACCACTTGCGTGCCTGGTCGGCCGGGGCGCCCGCCTCGACCGTCGCGGAGATCAGGTCGACCGCGCCCGCGTTGAGCATCGACTGCATGTCGTGCTCCGAGACGCCCCACTCCTCGCGCAGCCGGTTACGGCGCAGCCGCGGCAGCTCCGGCAGTCCGCCCCGCAGCTCCTCCACCCAGTCGCGCGCGGGCGCGATCGGGACGAGGTCCGGCTCGGGGAAGTACCGGTAGTCCTCGGCCTCCTCCTTCACACGGCCGGACGTCGTGGAACCGTCCTCCTCGTGGAAGTGGCGCGTCTCCTGGATGATCGTGCCGCCGCCGTCGAGAACCGCGGCGTGCCGCTGGATCTCGTAGCGCGCCGCCCGCTCCACGCTGCGCAGCGAGTTGACGTTCTTCGTCTCCGAGCGCGTGCCGAACTTCTCCCGGCCGTGCGGGCGCAGCGACAGGTTGACGTCGCAGCGCATCTGGCCCTGCTCCATGCGGGCCTCGGAGACGTCCAGCGCCTTGATCAACTCGCGCAGCTCCGCGACGTACGCCTTCGCGACCTCCGGCGCACGCGCCCCGGCACCCTCGATCGGCTTGGTGACGATCTCGATGAGCGGGATGCCCGCGCGGTTGTAGTCGAGCAGGGAGTGCGACGCGCCCTGGATACGGCCGGTGGCGCCGCCGACGTGCAGCGACTTGCCGGTGTCCTCCTCCATGTGGGCGCGCTCGATCTCCACGCGGAAGATCTCGCCGTCGTCCAGCTGGACGTCCAGATAGCCGTTGTAGGCGATCGGCTCGTCGTACTGCGAGGTCTGGAAGTTCTTCGGCATGTCCGGGTAGAAGTAGTTCTTCCGGGCGAACCGGCACCACTCCGCGATCTCGCAGTTCAGCGCGAGACCGATCTTGACGGCGGACTCGACGCCGATCGCGTTGACGACCGGAAGCGCCCCCGGCATGCCGAGACAGGTGGGACAGGTCTGCGAGTTGGGGGCGGCGCCCAGTTCGGTGGAGCAGCCGCAGAACATCTTCGTACGGGTGCCGAGCTCGACATGGACCTCCAGGCCCATGACGGGGTCGTACGTCGCGAGAGCGTCCTCGTACGGAACGAGCGACACGTGTTCAGTGACGGTCACGGTGAAACTTTCCCTCTCTGCGGGCTCAGCCCAGCAGGACGTCGTCGTCGCCCAGCCGCTTCAGCTCGCGGTAGAGCAGAGCGATGCCGGTGACGATGGCGGCGGCGGAGACGGCGGCGTCGATCAGCCGCAGCGTGTCGTTGTCCTGACGGGCCATCCTGGCCTGCTTGGCGACGCTGATCGCGCCGAAGGCGGTCGTGCCGATCGACAGGTACACGCCGGACTTGGACTTCTTGAAGTTCTTGGCCTTCTTGGTCATTGCGCTCATAGCGACGGTGCCTCCTCCAACAGCGGATGTCCCCAGCGTTCCACGAACGCCGCCTCGACCGCCGCGCCTACCCGGTAGAGACGGTCGTCCTTCATCGCGGGGGCGATGATCTGCAGTCCGACCGGCAGCCCGTCCTCCGGCGCCAGTCCGCAGGGGAGCGACATGGCGGCGTTTCCGGCCAGGTTGGTCGGGATGGTGCACAGATCGGAAAGGTACATCGCCATGGGGTCGTCGGCGCGTTCACCGATGGGGAAGGCGGTGGTGGGCGTGGTGGGTGAAACGATCACGTCCACCTGCTCGAAGGCCTTCTCGAAGTCCCGCACGATCAGCGTGCGGACCTTCTGCGCCGAGCCGTAGTACGCGTCGTAGTAGCCGGAGCTGAGCGCGTACGTACCGAGCATGATGCGCCGCTTGACCTCGTCGCCGAAGCCGGCCGCGCGCGTGAGGGCGGTGACGTCCTCGGCCGAACGGGTGCCGTCGTCGCCGGCCCGCAGGCCGTAGCGCATGGCGTCGAAGCGCGCGAGGTTGGAGGAGCACTCGGAGGGCGCGATCAGGTAGTACGCCGAGAGGCCGAGGTCGAAGGACGGGCAGTCCAGCTCGACCACTTCGGCGCCGAGCTCCTTGAGGAGGTCGACGGACTCGGCGAACCGCTGCATGACGCCGGCCTGGTAGTGCTCACCGGAGAACTGCCGGACGACGCCGACGCGCATCCCGGCGACGCTGCCGTTGCGGGCGGCCTCGACCACCGGCGGGACGGGGGCGTCGATGGAGGTCGAGTCGAGCGGGTCGTGTCCGGCGATGACCTCGTGGAGGAGGGCCGCGTCCAGGACCGTACGGGCACACGGGCCGCCCTGGTCGAGCGAGGACGAGAAGGCGACCATGCCGTAGCGGGAGACGCCGCCGTAGGTGGGCTTGACGCCGACCGTGCCGGTGACGGATGCCGGCTGGCGGATCGAGCCGCCGGTGTCCGTGCCGATGGCGAGCGGTGCCTCGTACGCGGCCAGGGAGGCCGACGAGCCGCCGCCGGAGCCGCCGGGGATACGGGTGAGGTCCCAGGGGTTGCCCGTGGCGCCGTACGCGCTGTTCTCCGTCGACGACCCCATGGCGAACTCGTCCATGTTGGTCTTGCCGAGGATGACGACACCGGCCTCCTTGAGGCGCCGGGTGACGGTCGCGTCGTACGGCGGGATCCAGCCTTCGAGGATCTTGGAGCCGACGGTGGTGGGGATGCCCTCGGTGGTGAAGATGTCCTTCAGCGCGAGGGGCACACCGGCGAGCGGGCCGAGCTTCTCGCCCCTGGCCTTCCGCTCGTCCACGGCGCGGGCCTGCGCGAGGGCGCCCTCACGGTCGACGTGCAGGAAGGCGTGGACCTTCTCGTCGACGGCCTCGATACGGGCGAGGTGGGCCTCGGTGACCTCGACGGCCGTCAGCTCGCCGAAGGCGATCTTCTCGGCGATCTCGGCGGCGGTGAGCCTGATGATGTCGGTCTTGATGTCCGTCATGACTGTTAGTCCTCCCCCAGGATCTGCGGCACCTTGAAACGCTGCTGCTCCTGGGCCGGGGCGCCGGAGAGCGCCTGCTCGGGGGTGAGCGAGGGGCGTACCTCGTCCGCGCGCATGACGTTGGTCAGCGGCAGCGGGTGGGAGGTCGGCGGAACGTCTTGGTCGGCGACCTCGGATACGCGGGCGACCGCGCCGATGATGTCGTCGAGCTGACCGGCGAAGTGATCGAGCTCTTCGTCCTTCAGCTCCAGACGCGCCAGCCGTGCGAGGTGGGCGACCTCCTCGCGCGTGATGCCAGGCATTCAGCGATCCTCTGGGTGAGTGTCGGGATTTTGACCCAATCCTATGGGGCCCGGCACCGTGCCCACGAAACGGTTTCCCCCGGGCGCTCCCGTCCCGGCCGCGTACAGGCGTCCGTTGTCGGCGTCCCTTACTGGACGACGCGGCTGGAGGGACCCGACGCGTCGGTGCGCGGCGGCTCCAGGGCGGGTGTCGGCGACGGGCGGCGCCAGCCGGTCTCACCGCGGGCCAGCAGCCAGGACGTCGCCTCGTGCGGGGGCATCGCGGCTGCCACGAGCCAGCCCTGGACGGCGTCGCAGCCCAGGTCGCGCAGGCGCTCCCAGGTCTCGTCGTCCTCGACGCCCTCGGCGACGACCACCAGGCCCAGCGAGTGCGCCAGGTCGATCGTGCAACGGACGATCTCCGCGTCCTCGTTGTCGATGGCGAGACGGGCCACGAACGAACGGTCGATCTTCAGTTCGCTCACCGGGAGACGGCGCAGATGCACGAGCGACGAGTAGCCCGTGCCGAAGTCGTCGAGGGACATCTTCACGCCGTGGCCCGTCAGGCCCGCGAGGGTGTCGGCGGCCCGCTGGGGGTCCTCCAGCAGGACATGCTCCGTTATCTCCAGCTGGAGGGCGCCGGCCGGGACGCCGTGCCGGGCGAGCCGGGCGGCGACCGCGCCGGCGAAGCCGGGGGTGTGGACGTCGCGCGGCGAGACGTTGACGGCCACCGGTACGAACAGGCCCTGGGCGCGCCAGCGGGCGACCTGGCCGAGCGCCGACTCCAGCACGTACTCGGTGAGATAGGGCATCAGGCCCGAGGACTCGGCGATCGCGATGAACTCGTCCGGGGGCACCCTCCCCCGGTCCGGATGCACCCACCGTACGAGCGCCTCCAGGCCGACGACCTGGCCGTCGAAGCGGACCTTGGGCTGGTAGTGCAGCTCCACGTCGCCCGCGTCGAGCGCCCGGCGCAGATCGCCCAACAGGCCGAGCCGGTCGGGGGTGTTGGAGTCCCGCTTGGACTCGTACACCTCCACGCCCGTACGGTCCCGCTTGGCCTGGTACATCGCGACGTCGGCCCGCTGGAGCAGCCCCTCCGCGTCCACCGCGTGCTCGGGGTGGACGGCGACGCCGGCACTGGCCTCCAGGACGAGCGTCAGACCGTCCAGGTCGAGCGGCGAGGACAGTTCGGCCGCGAGATGGCGGGCCACGCGCTGCGCGCTGGTCGTGGAGTCGACCAGCGGCAGCAGTACGGCGAACTCGTCACCGCCGAGCCGCGCGGCCTCCGCCCCGCGCGGCAGAGCCAGTTTGAGCCGCTCCGCGATCTGCAACAGGAGTCTGTCGCCCGCGAGATGGCCGAGTGTGTCGTTGACGGAGCGGAACCGGTCGAGGTCGATCAGCACCAGCGCCGAGCGGGCCCCGAGGGTCTTGGCCTCCTCCAGCGCCGTCCAGGTCCGCTCCAGGAGCCACTGCCGGTTGGGCAGCCCGGTCAGGGGGTCGCGCAGCTGCTCCTCGGCGCGGGCCCTGGCGATCCACAGCGTGGAGTCGAGGGCGATCAGCGGGACGGCGAACAGGGGCAGGACGACCGGTCTGGACACGGCGACGACGCAGATCAGCGGAGTGATGCCGAGCAGTGCGACGGCGAGCAGACTCTGCCGCAGCAGGGCCGTACGGGCGACGGTCGGCAGGCCGCCGCCCTGCGGGGTCAGCGAATACCACAGGAGGAGGCGGGTCACCACCAGATAGGCCCCGGCCGCCAGCACGATCTCCGGGACGGTGCCGATCCCCCAGTGGAGGGGCTGCCAGGGCTCCG
The DNA here is from genome assembly GCF_042714995.1 of Streptomyces sp. NPDC058665. Classification (NCBI taxonomy): domain Bacteria; kingdom Bacillati; phylum Actinomycetota; class Actinomycetes; order Kitasatosporales; family Streptomycetaceae; genus Streptomyces; species Streptomyces sp. NPDC058665. The sequence continues at coordinate 109,716 of NZ_JBHXRX010000016.1, read as the reverse complement.
CGACGGTCGGTACGTCGCCGAAGGCGAGCAGGACCAGCGCCGCCGCCCCGATGCCGAGGATGTCCACGGCGCCGTGCAGCGCGCCCTGGCGCCAGCGGTGCCTGCGGGCGATGCCGACCAGTACCACGACGGCGAGGCTGACGAGGCCGGCGGCCACCCAGCCGTAGAGGAGCAGCACCGCGAGGGTGAGGGCGGCGCCGGAGCCGGTGCCGCCCCACCAGCGGTCGCGGCCGAGCGCGACGAGATGACCGACGACGATGCCGGTGAGGACGGCGAGCGACCAGCCGGTGGTGCCGTCCGGGAAGAGCGCCCGGCCGTCCCGGAGCTGCAGGACGATGCCGAGTGCCAGCACGAAGGCGGCGAGGCCCACCACGACGAGGCCCACTCCGGCCGACGTGCCTCCAACTCCCGCGAACGCGCGCGGGCGTGGGACCGGGGCGGCGGCGCTCTCGGTCGGTTTCATTCCCGTCCCTCTCACAGCCGGCAGTGCCATTACCACGCGATGGCACGTTGTCATGCCACCACGGCTGATTTCCCACACGCAGCCGTGCACGACAGGCGTACCCCTCAACAGTAGGCCGCGAACGGCGTCGGCGGGCAGCGCTCTACCGCTGTTGCCCGAATGCAACCCGCCCTTCCTTATCCATCTGGTATGCGCCGAACGGGTGACCTACGAGGGCTCGTTGTGCCCGTTCGGTCACTCTGCCGCACTCTCCGCAGACGCCTCGTCAGCCGTCTCCGGGGTGTCCTTGGCCGATTCCGGCTCCCCCTCCTCCGGGGCCTCCGGCGCCTGTAGGGCGGCCTCCCGCGCCGCGTCGGGGCCTTCCGCGAGCAGGACGGCGAACCCCGCCTCGTCGAGCACCGGCACCTTCAGCTGCATCGCCTTGTCGAACTTGGAGCCGGGGTTCTCACCGACCACCACGAAGGCCGTCTTCTTCGACACGGCGCCCGTGACCTTCGCTCCGAGCGTCTGGAGCGCCTCTTTCGCGCCATCCCTGGTGTGGTTGTCGAGCGTGCCCGTTACGACGACGGTGAGGCCCGCCAGCGGGCGCGGTCCCCGGTCCTCGTCGGTGCCCTCCTCCTCCATACGGACCCCGGCCTCGCGCCATTTGCGCAGGATCTCGCGGTGCCAATCCTCCTCGAACCACTGCTTGAGCGAGGCGGCGATGGTCGGGCCGACGCCCTCGACGGCCGCCAGCTCCTCCTCGGTGGCCTGTTCGATACGGTCGATGGACCGGAACTCCCGGGCCAGCGCGACCGAGGCGACCGGCCCCACGTGCCGGATGGAGAGCCCCGCGATGATGCGGGCCAGGGGGCGCTGCTTGGCGGCCTCGATGTGCTCCAGCATCGCCAGGGCGTTCTTCTTCGGTCCGCCCTCCTGGTTGGCGAAGACGGTGACGATCTTCTCCTCGCCGGTCTCCGGGTCGCGCTTGGGCAGACCGCTGTCCATGTCGAGCACATAGGCCTTGATGGGCAGCAGCTGGTCCACGGTGAGGGTGAAGAGGTCGCCCTCGTTGAGCAGCGGAGGCGTCGCCGGCTCCAGCGGCTTGGTCAGCGCGGCGGCGGCGACATAGCCGAAGTTCTCGATGTCCAGGCACTTGCGGCCGCCGAGATAGAACAGCCGCTCGCGCAACTGGGCGGGGCAGGAGCGGCTGTTGGGGCAGCGGAGGTCGATGTCTCCCTCCTTCATGGCCTGCAGCGCGGTGCCGCACTCGGGGCAGACGGCCGGCATCTCGAACTCGCGCTCGCTGCCGTCCCGCAGATCGGCGACCGGGCCGAGGATCTCCGGGATGACATCGCCCGCCTTGCGCAGCACGACCGTGTCGCCGATGAGGACGCCCTTGGCCTTCACCACCTCCTGGTTGTGGAGCGTGGCGAACTCGACCTGGGAGCCGGCGACCGTGACCGGCTCCACCACCGCGTACGGAGTGACCCGACCGGTGCGTCCCACACCGACCCGGATGTCCACCAGCTTGGTGTTGACCTCCTCCGGTGCGTACTTCCAGGCGATCGCCCAGCGCGGGGCGCGCGAGGTCGAACCGAGCCTCCCCTGGAGGGCGATCTCGTCCAGCTTGATGACGACGCCGTCGATCTCGTGCGCCACCGAGTGCCGGTTCTCACCGAAGTAGGTGATGAACTCCCGCACGCCCGCGAGGTCTTCGACGACCTTGTTGTGCTGGGCCGTCGGCAGACCCCACTCCTCCAGCAGCTCATAGGCGTGCGAGAGGCGGTCGATGTCGAAGCCCGCGCGTGCGCCGATGCCGTGCACCACCATGTGCAGCGGACGCGACGCCGTGATCCTGGGGTCCTTCTGACGCAGCGAACCCGCCGCCGCGTTGCGCGGATTGGCGAACGGTTTGTCACCGGCCCCGACCAGCCGGGCGTTGAGCTCCTGGAAGCCCTCCATGGGAAAGAAGACCTCGCCGCGGATCTCGACCAGCTCCGGGACGCGTTCGCCCTTCAGCCGGTGCGGGATCTCCGCGATCGTACGGACGTTGGGCGTGATGTCCTCGCCCGTGCGGCCGTCGCCGCGGGTCGCGGCACGCGTGAGTCTGCCCTGCTCATAGGTGAGATTGACCGCGAGTCCGTCCACCTTCAGCTCGCACAGGAGGTGGTAGCCCGGAGCGCCCACCTCCCTGTCGACGCGCTCCGCCCAGGAGGCCAGCTCCTCGTCGTCGAACGCGTTGTCCAGGGAGAGCATGCGCTCGCGGTGCTCGACCGCGGTGAACTCCGTCTCGTACGCCCCCGCGACCTTCTGGGTCGGCGAGTCGGGCGTACGCAGCTCCCCGTACTGCTCCTCCAGCGCCTCCAGGGCGCGCAGCAGCTTGTCGAACTCGCCGTCGCTGACGACCGGCTGGTCCTTCACGTAATACCGGAACCGGTGCTCCTCGACCTGCTCGGCGAGGTGCGCGTGCCGCTCCCGCGCTTCCGCGGGTACTGCCGTCTGCTGTTCGCCAGCCACCGTTTCGTCCTCCCGATTCACCGATTCACCGACCCACCGATTCACTGCGCCGACGTGTCGCCGCGAGCCCCGCGATCAGCACGACCCATCTCTCCGAATGTCACTCAGGGTTGTCCGCGAGAGACCGCGCCGCCCTGACACAGTGGTCCATGGCCGCACGCGCATACGCGGGCGAAGCACCCGCGAGCCCGCACGCCGGAGTGATCACCACGGACTCCGCCAGAATCCCCGGATCCAGCCCCAGCCTGCGCCACAGCGTTCTGATACCCATGACGCTACCTCCCGGGTCTGACAATGAGGTGTCAGTGCCCGGCACCACCCCGGCAAGGAGTCTCACGCCGCCCTCCACCGCCTCGCCGATCGCATCGTCGTCACGCTCGGTGAGTAGCGAGAAGTCGAACGAGACCGCTGCGGCCTCCGCCCGGCGCAGCAGCGCGAACGGCACGTCGGGGGCGCAGGAGTGCACGAGGGCGGGACCCTCGTGCGCCCGCATCACCTGGCGCAGCGTGTCCTCCACGACCTGCCGGTCCACCGCCCGGTGGGTGCGGTAGCCGCTGGCCGTCCTGATCTGCCCGCGCAGTACGGCGGTGAGGGACGGCTCGTCGAGCTGGAGCACCGGCCTGGCGCCCGGCACCCTGCGCCGTACGTCCGCGAGGTGCGCCGTCAGCCCCTCCACCAGGGATCCGGCCAGATCGCGGCAGGCTCCGGGGTCGCTGAGCGCCGACTCGCCGTTGCGCAGTTCCAGAGCCGCGGCGAGCGTCCACGGGCCGACGACCTGGATCTTGAGCGGGCCCTCGTAGCCCTGGGAGAACTCTTCGAGCGCGTCGAGATCCTCGCCCAGCCAGGACCAGGACCGCCGGGTGTCGCGGCCGGGACGGTCGCCGATCCGCCAGCCGCTTGGCTCCACACGGGCGAAGACCTCGACGAGCAGCCCGGCGGTCCGGCCGATCATGTCGGCGCCGGGGCCGCGCGCGGGCAGTTCGGCGAGGTGCGGGAAGTCCTCGAAGGTGCCGGTGACGGCCTTGGCCGTCTCACGGGCGTCGGTGCCCGGCATGGACCCGACGCCGGTGGCGGCGCCCCATACGGCCTTCGCCGGGACGTCGTTCGCGGCCTCGCCGGTCCGCCCCTCCGGCCGGGTCCCGTCGGTCCCGTCGGTCCCGTTGTCGGTCTGATTCACCGTCCTCATCGTCCCGGCCGCACCGTCAGGTCGTTGATCTCCGCGTCGCGCGGCAGGTCCAGGGCGGTGAGGATCGTCGTCGCGACCGACTCCGGGTCGATCCAGCGCGGGGCGTCGTACTCCTTGCCCTCCTGGCGGTGCACCTTGGCCTGCATGGGCGTGGCCGTACGGCCCGGATAGACCGAGGTGACACGCACGCCGTTCGGCCGCTCCTCCTGACGGAGGGCGTCGGCGAGCGCCTTGAGGCCGTGCTTGGAGGCGGCGTACGCGCCCCACATGGCATGGGCGTTCAGGCCGGCGCCCGAGTTGACGAAGATCACCTGCCCCTTGGCGGCGCGCAGTTGGGGCAGGAAGAGACGGGTCAGCTCCGCCGGCGCCAGAAGATTCACGTTCAGCTGACCGGTCCAGGTCTTGGGGGTGAGTTCCGCGACCGGGCCGAGCTCGACGACGCCCGCGAAGTGCAGGAGCGAGTCCAGCCGGTCGGGCAGCGTCTGGTGCGACAGCGCCCAGGAGAGCCGGTCGGGGGTCGCGAGGTCGCCGACGAGCGTACGGGCGCCGGGGAAGGCCGCGGCCAGCTCCTTGCCGCGGCCGGCGTCGCGCGAGAAGAGCAGCAGGTCGTCGCCGCGCTCGTGCAGCCGGCGCGCGACAGCGGCGCCGATGCCGGAGCCGGCGCCGGTGATCAGATGGGTAGCCATGGGGTCATGTTCGCATCACCCCATGGCGCGGCCCTACGGTCCCACCGGGGCCCCGCGCCTGGTCAGCGCAGACCGGCGGACTCCTCCAGATAGGCGAGGGCGCCCACCGCCTCCTCCGCGAAGAAGACCAGGTCGGTCAGGGGTACGGGGAGGAAGCCCTCGCTGTCCATCCGCTGGAACTGCGCCTTGAGCCCGTCGTAGAAGCCCGCCGTGTTGAGCAGCACCACGGGCTTGTCGTGCAGTCCGTGCTTCTTCAGTTCGAGGATCTCGGTCGCCTCGTCCAGCGTCCCCGTACCGCCCACCATGATCACGACGGCGTCGGACTTCGCGAGGAGCAGCGCCTTGCGCTCCGCGAGGTTCTCGGCGATCACCATCTCGTCGGCCCGCGCCCGCACGGAGGCGCCGAGGAAGCCCACGGAGACCCCGACGAGCCGCCCGCCCGCCTTCTCCACCCCGTCGGCGACGACCTTCATCAGCCCGACGTCGGAACCGCCCCAGACGAGCGTGTGACCGCCCTTGCCGATGAGTTCGGCGAACTCCCGGGCGGGGCGGGTGTAGCGCTCGTCCAGGTCGGCGGCGGAGAGGAAGACACAGATATCCATGGAGCCACGGTAACCGGGTGACCTCCTTGGGAAGAGGGCGTGGCCGGCCGTTGCTGACGGTAGAACGGACCAGCACGAGGAGCGGGACCGAAGCGGGACCGAAGCGGGACCGGATTCACCGAAGGAGCGGATCGCCATGGCCAAGGGCCACACCATCACCGTCGAGCAGGGCACCACGCATGTACGGGTCGTGCGCGACGGCCAGGTCGTCGCGGACAGCCGCCGGCCGTTGCTGCTACGCGAGACCGGACTGCCCGTCCGTTACTACCTGCCGCCGGAGGACGTACGCACGGAGCTGCTGACGCCCTCGGACACCACCACCCACTGCCCGTTCAAGGGCGACGCCTCCTACTGGTCACTGCCGGACGCGCCCGATCTGGTGTGGGCGTATCCCGAACCGAAGGACGAGGTCGCCGAGATCAAGAACCACTTCTGCTTCTACGAGACCGAGGTCGTCGCGGGCTGAGCGGCGGGCCCCGCGCCATGCTCGCCGCCGATGCCCGGTGCGGGCACGGGCGCGTGGGGTTCAGCGGATCGCGTCGTCCGGCAGCAGCGCGTGAACTCCCCACACCTGGTTGGCCACCTGCGTCACCCGCAGATCGACCGTCGTACTCGCCAGAGCCAGCGCCGTGGCCCGCTTCACCCCGTACAGCGACGTCATCCACGTCAGCATCGCGTCGAGAGCCCGCGCCGACGCCTCGTTGAGGTCCGCGTCGAAGCCGAAGGTGATCCGGCCGGCCGGGGTCACCGCGTGGGGCGTGGGGAGCGGCGGGGACGGCTGGAGACCGACGGTGAGCCGGGTCGTCATGCCGCACTCGACCGCCGTGCCTGAGACCTCGCCGTCGCCCTGCGCGGCGTGCCCGTCGCCGATGCTGAGCAGCGCGTCCGGCACAGTGACGGGGAGGAACAGGGTGGATCCGGCGACCAGTTCGCGGCAGTCGATGTTGCCGCCGCCGAGGGTGCGGGGCGGCGTCGTGGAGTGCTCGCCGGGTTCGTCCGGGGGTGTGCCGATGACGCCGAGGAAGGGCGCCAGGGAGATCGTGTGGCCGTACTGGTCCCTCCCGGTGCCGTTGTCCGCGTCCAGGTCCCACACGAGCCACTCGGAGTCTTCGTCGGCGATGCCCAGCCGGCGGTTGAGCGGGGTGTCGGACGTCGCCGCCGCGGTGAAGCCCCACGCGTCGGGGCGCAGGGACTCCAGCCGTACGGAGAGGGCCATGCCCGGCTCGGCGCCGCGTACGGCGACCGGCCCCACCAGGCAGTGGCCGCGGCGCTCGTCGAACATGCGCGGGACGGTCTCGTCCGCCGTACGGCGCCGCTCCAGATGACCCGAGCAGTCGAGGGTGTGGACGGTGAGGGTGTCTCCGGGGTCGACGGTGAGCACCGGGGGCAGTTCGCGCGAGAAGACGTCGCTCACCGTGCCGGGCGCGGAGTCCAGGAAGTGCTCGGCCACGGTGGGATCCCTTCGGTCGGCGGCGGGTCCGCGCCAGCCTCCCACAGAGGCGAGGGCGTGGCCCGGGGCCGTTGGGTGCTCAGGCGCTGCGCTCAGCCGCGGCGCACCGTGAACTCGGCCCGGCGTACGCGCAGTACGGTCCGGCCGCCCTCGGTCGAGACACGCGCGCCCTCGCACCGTGCCGGACCCTCCACCGCGACCACCGACTCCCCGCCGCCCGAAGCGCCTGCGCCGCCGAGCGCGCGGAACGTCGCGCGGCCGTCGGCGGCGCCGGTGAGTTCCGCCGTCGCGTACGCCACGCGCAGGCCGCCCACGTCCAGTCCGAGCGGCAGGATCGCCGCCGTACGACCGGGCAGATGCAGCTTCTCGCCGCCGAAAAGGGGCTTGCCGTTCTCGGTGACCGTGAAGTCCTGGTCGTATCCGGACGAGACGTTGAAGGCGTGCAGCAGCCGTCCGCGCTCGCCGTCCGCCGTCGTCAGCAGGAAGACTCCCGGGTCGGTCGCGCTGTGCCGGATGCCCGGGGTGGCGTCCAGGGCGCGGAAGGCACGTCCCCAGAAGGTGAGGTCGCACTGGTAGTCCGTGGTGATCACGACGGCTCGCCCCCCGCCGAGCGGGATGTCGAAGCCGCAGCCCTTGCCGGTGGACAGCTCGCGCAGCACCGTCCTGCCCCGCGTGGGCTCGCACAACTGGGCGCGTGACAGCCGTACTTCGGGGAGTGGCGCCGCCCAGTCGTGGGCGGTGACGGACAGCCAGAAACGGTTCGCGTCGGTGAGGGTGGAGCCGGCTTTCAGGCCCAGCGCGTCCGCGAGCACGGTGCAGCGCTTGTCGGCCATGTCCTTGACCGGCAGCCTCCCCGACAGGAGCAGCTTTCCGCCCGCCTCCGTAAAACGGACGAGGCGCCGCTGGAGTCCGGCCCCCAGATGCTCGCCGGTGGCCAGCGCGATCACCGGTACGTCCTTCGGGTCCGGATCGCCCGCCTGGAGGTTCACGCTCCGGTAGCGGAAACCGCCGAGCAGCATCGCGCGGGCCAGGGAGCCGCGCGGGCCCGCGCCGCGTGTGTTCACCGCTTCGTCCAGCACGCGCTGTACGGAGGCCAGTTCCGGCGGGTGGTACTCGGTCAGATAGTGGTCCGGTACGAAACCGAGCGCCACGTCGTCGTACGTCGTACGCATCGGCGCGAGGACGTCGGCGAGCCCGCCCATCGCGCGTACGGTCTCCCGCGTCGACGCGTAGCTGACGCCCGGCCGGCCCTCCGGATCGACCGGTGCGGCGAAGCCGTGCCGCTCGCCCGTGATGCCGATCCGGTCGTTCCCGTCGCCGGTCGGCTTGTCGAGCTTCGGGTTGAACCCGCCCGCGAACAGGTAGTAGTTGAGCATTTTCGCGCCCTGCGCGATACAGAGCCTGGTCTTGAGATCCACGCCCGACGGGCTGGTCTGCTGGTCCATGTTCTGCCCGTAGTCGGCGTGCCCGGCGTCGAACTCCAGCGCCGTGACCGGCTGGTCCTTGTCGTTGACCGCGTCCATGAAGGCGTTGATGAGATACAGGTCGGTGACATTGCGCAGGGTCAGATCGCCGAGGTAGAAGTCCGCGCCGGAGATCGTCCCCGCGATTCCCCCGTAGGTCTCCATGAGTTGGCTGATCCCGATGGGGAACGGTTCGGCGCGGCTGTCGGAGGTGCCGTGGATGTTGATCACGAACGGGACGCCGGTGACCCCGTACTCCTCGGCGGCGGTGCGCAGTTCGGCGACGTACCGCGCGAAGCGGCCCCGCATGAAGCGGCCCAGATCGTGCATCAGGGCCGCGCCGTAGGCGTCCTTCGGATTGCGGATCGCCTTGCGCCGCCCGGCGAGGTCCTCGCCCGCGAAGGGGTAGCGGGCGGCGAGTGAGTCCCCGTACTCCGTGCGCAGCCAGCCGTCGAAGTCCGCCGTCAAGTGGTCGGTGAGGTCGGGCGAGTTGCTGACCCAGGCCAGCATCCCGATCTCGTTGTCGAGCTGCACGGAGATGACGGGGCCGCCGCTGCCGTACAGCCGCTTCGCGAGGACGGGCATGACCGCCGCGTACCAGTGGCGCGTCTCCTTGAGGAAGGCGGGCGCGAGGTAGTCGACGGTGGGCGTGGTGGCGGGGGCGTCGTGCCAGCCGGTGGAGACGATCTCGGGGTGGTCGTCGCGCACCCGCTCGGGGACGCCCTCGCCCTTCAACTCGGCCATGGTGAAGGGGCCGGGGCGGGCGATGAAGAGGAAGCCGTTGCGGTGGCAGAGGTCGATGAAGGCGCCGAGGTCGCGCTCGGGGCGGGTACGGCCGGTGACGTCGATGGTGCCGTCTGGCAACTCGTGCCACATCCAGGGGATGTACGAGGCGATGGTGTTGAGGCCGGCGGCCTTGGCGCGGTCGAGCCTGGACTGCCAGTCCGCCTTCTTCAGGCGGAAGTAGTGGATCTCTCCGGCGAGGACGAGCGCGGGTTTCCCGCCGATGAGGATCTGCTTGTTCCGGTACGAGACGGAGCCGGCCGGGGTGGTGTCGCCGGGCGCGGCCGGGGTGGCCGGCGTCGCCTGGGCGGCTTCGGCGGCCTGGGCGTCGCGGGCGGACAGGCCGACGGTGGCGAGCGTACCGAGGGCGGCTCCGCCGAGGACGGTGCGGCGGCGTGGGGCGGGGGCGGCAGGCGTCATGGCGTCGTACTTCCTGGGGGGAGAGAAGAACGGGGGGCTCGGCGGAGCGGGCGGCAGCCGATGTATGCGCTGCCTGTATGCGCTTACACGAACCCTGGAGCAGGCCCCTCACGGGCCACAAGTGCCCGTCTGATCACGCTTGGGTAACGGGGCCGGCCGCCCGTGATCCCGACCGGCCCGTCAGCCGACCGGCCCCCGCGAGCCCGTCGGGCGCCCAGCCCGTCCCGTCAGGCGGTCAGGGCTTCCGTGCGCCGTGCCGTCGTCGCGATCGTGGCCGAGCCGACCACACGCGTGCCGTCGTACAGCACGATCGCCTGGCCCGGGGCCACGCCCCGTACGGGCTCCGCGAAGTCGACGCGCAGGGTGCCGTCGACCAGTTCGGCGGTGACCGGTGTCTCGTCGCCGTGGGCGCGCAGCTGGGCCGTGTAGGCGCCGGGGCCGGACGGGGCCGTACCGCCGCACCAGCGGGGCTTGATGGCCGTCAGCGCGGTCACGTCGAGGGCGGCGGCGGGGCCGACCGTCACCCTGTTGTCGACGGGCGAGATGTCCAGCACGTAGCGCGGCTTGCCGTCCGGCGCCGGGTGGCCGATCCGCAGGCCCTTGCGCTGGCCGATCGTGAACCCGTGGGCGCCCTCGTGCGTACCGACCTTGGCCCCGGACTCGTCGACGATGTCCCCCTCCGCCTTGCCGAGACGGGCGGCGAGGAAGCCCTGGGTGTCGCCGTCCGCGATGAAGCAGATGTCGTGGCTGTCGGGCTTCTTGGCGACGGCCAGGTCGCGGCGCTCGGCCTCCGCGCGGATCTCGTCCTTCGTGGTGAGGGTGTCCCCGAGCGGGAACATGGCGTGCGCGAGCTGGCGCTCGTCGAGCACACCGAGGACGTACGACTGGTCCTTGGCCATGTCGCTCGCGCGGTGCAGCTCACGGGTCCCGTCGGGGCCGGTGACGACCGTCGCGTAGTGGCCGGTGCAGACGGCGTCGAAGCCGAGCGCGATCGCCTTGTCGAGCAGCGCAGCGAACTTGATCTTCTCGTTGCAGCGCAGACACGGGTTCGGGGTGCGCCCGGCCTCGTACTCGGCGATGAAGTCCTCGACGACATCCTCACGGAAGCGCTCGGCGAGGTCCCATACGTAGAAGGGGATGCCGATGACGTCGGCGGCCCGGCGTGCGTCGCGGGAGTCCTCGATGGTGCAACAGCCCCGCGCGCCCGTACGGAACGACTGCGGGTTCGCGGAGAGCGCGAGGTGGACACCGGTGACGTCGTGGCCGGCTTCGGCGGCACGGGCGGCGGCGACGGCGGAGTCCACGCCGCCGGACATGGCGGCGAGCACACGGAGAGGGCGCTGGGGTGTCTGAGTCATAGCCACACCAGCGTACGGGTGCCGGGGAACCAGAGTCGCGCGAGTATCCGTTGTCGGTCCATGGGCAAGAGAAGGCGGGGGGCCGTGAGCGGTGACATCCCGGGCGCGGGCGGCTCGGACGAGGGCGGGACGCCGGCCGGCGACGGGCCGGTGAGCGACGGGGGCGGGGACGGTGGACGTCGGGGCGGGGGTCCGGGGATCGGCCGGCGCACGCTTCTGATCGGCGGCGCCGCCGTGCTGGTGGGCGGCGGGGCGAGCGCGGTGGTGGCGGGCCAGGACCAGGCGACCCGGCTCTGGTATCGCGTGCCGGGCGTGGAGAAGCCGCGCAAGCCGGGTGAGCTCGATCACGCGGGCGCCGAGTGGGTGGCGGCGTCGTCGGCGAACTGGCGCCGGGCGGACCGGCCCGACGACTACGCCGTGGACCGCGTGATCATCCACGTCGTGCAGGGCAGCTACCGGACCGCGCTCAAGGTCTTCAAGGACCCGGCGCACCAGGCGGCCACGCACTACGTGGTGCGCAAGGACGGGCATGTGGCGCAGATGATCCGCGAGCTGGACGTGGCGTACCAGGCGGGGAACCGCTCGTACAACGAACGCGGCGTCGGCATCGAGCACGAGGGCTTCGTGGACCGGCCGGAGGACTTCACGGACGCGATGTACGCGTCGTCGGCGCGGCTGACGGCGGGAATCTGTGAGCGGTACGGGATACCGGTCGACCGGAAGCACATCATCGGCCACGTGGAGGTCCCGGGCACGGACCACACGGACCCGGGGCCGCACTGGGACTGGGAGCGGTACATGAAGCTGGTGCGGGCGGAGCGCGCGTCGCGGTAGCGGGAGCTGGAGCTGGGTTGCTGTTCGTTGCCGGGAGCGGGGGGCGGGGCCTCCGGAGGGGTATGTCCGGACGGCATGATTTACGGCGCGTGCCCTGTTCGTTGGACCCGACGAGACGTTCTTGTTCACGCGCCACAAATCAGCCTGAGTGTCCGAACACACCCCTCCTCCGACCCCGCCCCCCTCACGCCGCCACGACACCCGCCACAACCGGATGGGTGGCCCGGCGCCGTACCCGTCCGCAGGTTGAGAGGGGGACGCGCAGGGGTCGTGTCCGGACACTCAGGCTGATTTGTGCCGCGTGGACGACCCGGCTCCCAATACACCAACGAGCGTGGCACGCGGCGTAAATCACGCCGTCCGGGCATGACCCCGGAGCGGCACCCGGACACCGGCCGCAACCCAGCCAGCCTCCGGCCGGAGAGACGCTAGCTCAGACCCGCCGTCCTCGCCCGCTCCACCGCAGGGCCGATCGCCGACGCGACCGCCTTGACGTCCGCCTCCGTAGAAGTGTGGCCGAGGGAGAACCGCAGGGTGCCGCGCGCCAGTTCGGGGGCGGTGCCGGTGGCCAGCAGTACGTGGCTGGGCTGGGCCACCCCCGCCGTACAGGCCGATCCCGTCGAGCACTCGATCCCCTGCGCGTCCAGCAGCAGGAGCAGCGAGTCGCCCTCACACCCCGGGAAGCTGAAATGGGCGTTGGCGGGGAGGCGGTCGACCGGGTCGCCTCCGAGGATCGCGTCCGGAACGGCCTTCCGTACGGAGGCGATCAACTCGTCCCGCAGAGCGCCGATGTCACGCGCGAACTCGCCGCGCCGTTCGGCGGCGAGCCGCCCCGCGACGGCGAACGCGGCGATGGCGGGGACGTCGAGGGTGCCCGAGCGCACATGGCGTTCCTGGCCGCCGCCGTGCAGGACGGGGACGGGGGTGTACTCACGGCCGAGGAGAAGCGCGCCGACGCCGTAGGGGCCGCCGACCTTGTGGCCGGTGACGGTCATCGCGGCGAGCCCGGATGAGCCGAAGTCGACCTCGGTCTGGCCGAACGCCTGGACGGCGTCCGAGTGCAGCGGAACCCCGAACTCGGCCGCGACCTCGGCGAGTTCGCGTACGGGGAGGATCGTGCCGATCTCGTTGTTCGCCCACATGACGGTGGCGAGGGCCACGTCGTCGGGGTTGCGCTCGATGGCCGCGCGCAGGGTCTCGGGCGAGACCCTGCCGTATCCGTCGACGGCCAGGTACTCGACGTTCGCGCCCTCGTGCTCGCCGAGCCAGTCGACGGCGTCGAGGACCGCGTGGTGCTCCACGGGGCTGGCGAGTACGCGCGTCCTGGCCGGGTCGGCGTCCCGGCGCGACCAGTAGAGGCCCTTCACCGCGAGGTTGTCGGCCTCCGTGCCGCCGGAGGTGAAGACGACCTCGCTGGGCCGGGCGCCGAGGGAGTCGGCGAGGCCTTCGCGCGCCTCCTCGACGGTACGCCGGGCCCGCCGCCCGGCGGCATGCAGCGAGGACGCGTTGCCGACGTCGGCGAACCGGGCGGTCATCACCTCGATCGCCTCGGGAAGCATCGGGGTGGTAGCGGCGTGGTCGAGATAAGCCATGGTGGTGCCGATTCTACGAGCCGCGGTGGCTGCCGGTCGCGGTGGGCGGGGGTGGAACGGGGGTTTGGAGCGGTACGGAGCGCTCCCGCAGGGGTGGCACGACGGGTCGCGGCTGAAGCCGAGATATTTGTCACCGCCGAACCGGATCGCCGGTTCGACACCCCGCACCACCGGAGACGAGCGCGCGACGCCCGCCGGCTCCCGGGCCCCGGCCGCTGTCAGACCCGGCACGTAGCGTGGCGGGCATGGATGGATGGACTCTCGACCGCACGTATCGCAGCTCGGCCAATGACGTCCGGTGGGGAGTTCTCGGGCCCGCCGACGGACCGCCCGTCGTGCTGCTGCACGGGACGCCGTTCTCGTCGTACGTATGGCGGGACCCCGCGCGGGCCCTCGCGCGGCGGCATCGCGTGTACGTGTGGGACATGCCCGGGTTCGGGGCGTCGGAGATGCGGCGGGGGCAGGACGTCTCGCTCGGCGCGCAGGCGCGGGTCTTCGGCGAACTGCTCGGGCACTGGGGGCTGGAGCGGCCCGCGGTCGTCGCGCACGACTTCGGGGGATGCGTCGCCCTGCGCGCGACGCTGCTGCACGGGGCGCGGTACGAAAGGCTGGCGCTCGTCGACCCCGTGGCACTCGCGCCCTGGGGGTCTCCCACGTACCGGCTCCTCGGTGAACACGGCCATGTCTTCGGCCGGTTGCCGCCCGGACCGCATCGGGCGCTCGTGCGGGAGTACGTCGGTTCGGCCAGCCACCCCGGGCTGCGCCCCGACGTCCTGGACGCGCTGGTGGAGCCCTGGTGCACCGAGGCGGGGCAGCCCGCGTTCTACCGGCAGATCGCCCAGAACGACCGGCGTTTCACCGACGAGATCGAGGGCCGGTACGGCGAGTTGGACCTGCCGGTGCTGATCTGCTGGGGCGAGGAGGACACCTGGATCCCGCACGAGAAGGGGCGGCAGCTCGCCGGGCTGGTCCCCGGGGCCGAGCTGCGTCTCGTCGCGGGCGCGGGCCATCTCGTACAGGAGGACGCGCCCGCCGAACTCACCCTGGCCCTGGCCGACTTCCTCCGTCCGGCTCCATGACCGCGACGACGGCCCCGCTACCGCGCCCCCGGCACCCTCGTCTCGCGAGGGGCCCTGGCCAGCTGGCGGGCCTGGGCCACCAGGCGGTCCGCGCTGTCCCAGACGTCCGCGTCCTCCTCCAGATAGCCGCCGGCCAGATTCCGCGTGGTGACGAAGACCCGCAGCGGCCCCGGCGCGGGGCGGCAGCGGATGTGCGTGGTCAGTTCGACGGTCGGGGTCCAGCCCATGAGCCCGAGATCGAAGGCGGTCGGCGGGAAGGCGTCCACCGTCAGCAGCAGCGAGAGCGGGTCCGGCTCACGGCCGTCGGCCAGCGAGAACCAGCCGCGCATCTCGCCCTTGCCGGACGGGGCGCCGATCGCCCAGCCCGCGGTGGCCGGGTCCAGCCTGATCAGCACACGCCGCGCGAAGCCCGAGTCGTCGGGAAAGGCGGCGGGCCCGTCCTCCGTACCGAGGCACTGCTCGGACGGTGGCAGTGCGGGCGGCTTCACCGAGGTGCGGACGTCGTCGCCGAGCGAGTCCAGCGAGCCGTACGCGGCCATGACCCGGACGCGTTCGACCTCGGTGCCGTCCGCCTCGTACTGGAAGAGCGACGCCTGGCCCGTGGCGAGGCTCCGGCCGGTGCGCACCGTCTCCGTACGGACGACGGCGGGGCCGGGCTTGGACGGGGTCAGATAGTGGGCGGTGACCGTGAACGGATCGGGGTGCGGCAGCGCGTCACGCAGGGCGCGGGCCACGATCGCCAACAGATAACCGCCGTTGACGGCGGAAAGGATCGTCCAGCCTTCGGAGAGGTCGGCGTCGTAGACGCCCGGCTCGCGGAGGGTGACGGAGGTGTCCCGGTCGAACTCGCTGTCCGCGGAGGACGTCCGCGCTGCCTGTGCTGTCCGCGCTGCCTGTGCCATGACCAGAACAGTACAACAAAGCAATACTGAGCGGTAGCTTAGATGTTCGGTTCCGTCGGCCCCTCGGCGGCCGTCGAGCGGCGGTTGTACGCGCGCGGCGCCCGCCAGTGGAAGCGCATCGCCAGCAGCCGCAGCACAAACGCGGTGACGACCGCGAGCCCGCTCGTCAGCCCGGTCAGCGCGTCGAGACGGATACAGATCACCACCATCGTCGCGCCGACGATCGCGGGCACCGCGTACAGGTCGCGGTCCCAACGCAGCAGTGACGGGACCTCGTTGGCGAGCACGTCGCGCAGCACACCACCGCCCGCGGCCGTCGCGAGGCCGAGTGCGGCGGACGGGACGAGGCCGAGCCCGTACTCGTGCGCCTTCACCGTGCCCGTGACGCAGAACAGCCCGAGCCCCGCCGCGTCGAAGACGTTCACCGCGCCCTGGATGCGCTCGACATGCGGATGCAGGAAGAAGACCAGGACCGTCGCGACCAGCGGCATGGTGAAGTAGCCGAGGTCGGTGAAGGCCGCGGGCGGTACGGCTCCGATGACCAGGTCCCGGAGCAGCCCGCCGCCCAGCCCGGTGACCTCGGCGAGCACCGCTATCCCGAAGACGTCGAAGTTCTTGCGGACGGCCAGCAGGGCGCCGGATATCGCGAAGACGAAGATGCCCGCGAGGTCGAGCGAGTGCTGGACGGAGGGGGTGAACAGTTCTTCGAACACCAGACCGTTCTACACCGTGAACAAAGCGCCAGGTCAAGCGCCGGCACCCCTCACGTTCCCCGTCTCACACCGGCTCCGTCAGTGCCCCCGGCTCCGTCTCCGTCACAGCCGCGATCCCGGTCGCCCTCGTCCGCTCCACCGTCCCCGCCTCGATGTCCGCCGCGAAGTGGCACGCCACCCGGTGGCCGTCCCCCACCACCGTCAGCTCCGGCCGCTCCGTCGCGCACCGCGTCTCCTGCTTCCACGGGCAGCGGGTGTGGAATCGGCACCCCGCCGGCGGGGCCGCCGGGGACGGCAGATCGCCGTGGAGCAGGATGCGTTCGCGGCGGTCCTCCAGGTCCGGGTCGGGCACCGGCACCGCCGACATCAGCGCCTTCGTGTACGGGTGCCTCGGCTCCGCGTACAGCGCGTCGCTCGGTGCCTCCTCCACCAGCGAGCCCAGATACATGACGCCGATGACATCCGAGATGTGGCGGACCACGGCCAGGTCGTGGGCGATGACGAGATAGGTCAGGCCCTTGGACTCCTGGAGCTCCTCAAGGAGGTTGATCACCTGCGCCTGGATGGAGACGTCGAGCGCGGAGACCGGCTCGTCGCAGATGATCACGTCCGGTTCGAGGACGAGCGCCCGCGCGATACCGATGCGCTGGCGCTGGCCGCCGGAGAACTCGTGCGGATAGCGCGAGAGCGCGTTCGCCGGCAGGCCGACCTCCGCGAGGATCTTCTTGATCCGTTCGCGGCGCTCCTCCTGGTCCGCCCCGATGCCGTGCGCCGCCATGCCCTCGGCCAGGATCGACTCGATGTTCTGCCGGGGGTTGAGGCTGCCGAGCGGGTCCTGGAAGACCATCTGGAGGCGGTGCCGGATCCGCCGCATCTCCTCGTCCGGCAGCTTCGCCAGATCCGTGCCGTCGAAGACGACCTCGCCCTCGGTGATGTCGACGAGGCGCAGGACCGCCCGGCCGAGGGTGGTCTTGCCGCAGCCCGACTCGCCGACCAGGCCGTACGTCTGACCCGCCTCGACCTTCAGCGAGACACCGTCGACGGCGTAGACATGGCCGACCGTACGGTCGAAGAAGATGCCCTTCTTGACGGGGAAGTGGACCTTGACACCGTCCAGTTCGAGCAGACTCATGAGGAGACCTCCGCCGTGCCGGTGGCAGCCTCCGCCGGCAGGACCGGGTTGACGCAGCGCACCTGGTGGCCCGGTGCGCGCGGTTCGGTGAGTTCCGGTGTGCCCGTCAGGCACTCCATCGTGTAGAAGTCGCAGCGGGGCGCGAACGCGCAGCCGTCGGCCCAAGCGATCTTGTCGTTGATCGACCCGCGGATCGGCCTGAGCGGGTCGCCGCGCGGTGCGTCGAGACGCGGGATGGAGCCGAGCAGACCGTGCGCGTACGGATGGGTGGGGTGCGCGAACAGTTCTCGGCGGCCGGCCGTCTCCACCGCCCGCCCCGCGTAGAGCACGTTGACCTGGTCGCACAACCCGGCGACGACGCCCAGGTCATGAGTGATCATCAGAAGCGCCGTGCCCTGCTGGTCTACCAACTCCTTGAGGAGTTCGAGGATCTGGGCCTGGATGGTGACGTCGAGCGCCGTCGTCGGCTCGTCCGCGATCAGCAGGCGCGGCGCGCACGCGACCGCCATGGCGATGAGCGCGCGCTGCCGCATGCCGCCGGAGAGCTGGTGCGGGTACTCCTTCAGCCGCCGGTCCGGGTCGGGGATCCCCACCCGGTCGAGCAGCGAGGCGGCCTCCTTACGGGCCGGCTCGCCCTTCAGCCCGCGGTGGCGGCTCAGGATCTCGGTGACCTGAACGCCGATGGGGACGACCGGGTTGAGCGAGGAGAGCGGGTCCTGGAAGATCATCGCGAGCTGGCTGCCGCGCAGATCGCGGATCTTCTTCTCGCCCATGGAGAGCAGGTCCGCGCCGTCGAACTCCGCGCGCCCGCCGACGCTCACCCCCTTCCCCGGGAGCAGCCCCATCAGGGCGAGCGCGGTCACGGACTTGCCGCAGCCCGACTCGCCCACCAGTCCTACGACTTGGCCCTCGGCGACATCGAAGGAGACACCGTCGACGGCCTTCGTGCCGAGCCCTCGGCCGGCACCCCGCCCCCTTCCCTGCCCCGCGAAGGTCACCGACAGCGCGTCAACCGACAGTAGCGACATAGGATTTCAGCCTCGCAGCTTCGGATCGAGGGCTTCCCGCATCGCCTCACCGAGCAGCGTGAAGCCAAGAGCGGTGACGATGATCCCGACCGCCGGATAGACCGACATCATCGGCGCGTTGTCGAAGAAGCGCTGCGCCTGCGACAGCATCACGCCCCACTCCGGGATCGCCGGGTCCGGATTGCCGAGCCCCAGATAGGACAGGGCGGCGGCCTCGATGATCGCGGTGGCGAGGCTGAGCGTCGCCTGGACGATCACCGGGCTGAGCGAGTTGGGCAGGATCTGGGTGAGGACGATACGGCGCTTGCGGATGCCCACCGCCTTGGCCGCCAGGACATGGTCCGAGCTGCCCTGCGCGAGCATCGAACCGCGCAACAGCCGTGCGAACACCGGCACTTGCACCACGCCCACCGCGATCATCACGGTGGTCAGCGACTGGCCGAGCACGGCGGCGACGGACACGGCCAGCAGCAGCGAGGGCAGCGCCAGCATGATGTCGGTGACGCGCATGATGACGGTGTCCACGCGCTTGCCCGGCTCCCCGCCGAGCGTCGCCGCCGCGCCCGACACGGCGCCGATGACCGCGCCGGCCACCAGCCCGATGAGCATCGAGACGACGCCCACGAGCAGGGTCTGCCGGGCGCCGACGAGCATCCGGGAGAACTCGTCGCGGCCGAGATGGTCGAGACCGAACCAGTTCTCGCCGCGGGGTCCGACGAAGCGCCCCTGGTTGGGGAAGACTTCGCCGCGCCAGTCCTGGGCGGTGGGGCTGTACGGGGCGAGCCACGGGCCGACGATCGCGATCACCACGAACAGGCCGATCACGACGCCGCCGATGATCGCCGCCTTGTTGGCGCGCAGCCGCCGGAACGCCTCGCGCCAGAGGCCGGCGCCGGAGGTGGTCTCGGTCCGCTCGGTGAGCTGCGCGAGCCGGTCGATCTTGTCGGCCTTCTTCGTCACGCCGGGCGTGCTGCCGGCGCCGGGGTTGGCGTTCACGTCAGTGCACCCGCACTCTCGGGTCGATGAGGCTGTACGCCACGTCGACCAGCAGATTGATCAGGACGTACACGAGCGCGATGAAGAGGATGAAGCCGACGAGCACGGGATAGTCACGTGCGTCGATCGACGTACGGATGAACGATCCGATCCCGCCGAAGGTGAACACCGACTCGGTCAGGACGGCGCCGGACAGCAGACTGCCGGTCAGCAGACCGACCGCGGTGATCACCGGCAGCAGCGCGTTGCGCAGGACGTGCCGGGCGCGTACGACGCGCTTGTCCAGGCCCTTGGACTCCGCCGTACGTACGTAGTCCTCGCCCAGCACCTCCAGCACGCTGGCCCTGGTCATCCGCACGATGACGGCGAGCGGGATGGAGGCGAGCGCGAGCGCCGGCAGCACCAGATGCATGATCGCGTCCCACGAGGCGTCGAACTCACCGGTCAACAGGCCGTCCAGGACGGCGAATCCGGTGACTTTCGTCGCGTCGATACCGGTCGAGAGCCGGCCGTAGCTCGGGAAGATCCCGAGGTTGACGGCGAAGAGCCCTTTGAGGAGCAGCGCCAGGAAGAAGACCGGCACGCAGATGCCGAGCAGCGAGCCGGACACCGCCGTCACATCGAGCCAGCTGCCGCGGCGCCGGGCGGCGAAGTAGCCGAGCGGAATGCCCACCACGATCGCGATGGCCATGGCGGCGACGCCGAGTTCGACGGTCGCGGGGAAGCGCAGGGTGAATTCCTCCCACACCGGCCTGCCGGTCTGAGTGGAGGTGCCGAGGTCGAGCTGGAAGATCCGCTTGATGAACCGTCCGTACTGGACCCATACCGGCTCGTCGAGCCCCAACGCCCGGTTGATGCGGGCCACTTCGGCCTCGGTCGCGCGCTCGCCGAGGATCGCCGACGCGGGTCCGCCGGGCAGCCGGTTCAGCCACAGGAAGAGCAGAACCGACAGACCGAGCAGGGTGGGTATCAGCTGCAGCAGTCGTCGTGCGACGAGTCTCAGCACCCCGCGTGCCCCTTTCTTCGGTGTGTGAGGACGGGACCTGAACGTGGGTCAGGGTCCGCCCGGCGGCGGGATCGTGTGCCGCCGGCCGGGCGGACCCTGGCAGGTCGTGCTGTGTGCGGGACGTGCTACCTGATGGACGTGCTACTTGAAGGACGTCTCGGCGAAGTTCTCCTGCGTCAGCGGGGAGACTTTCGGCGGATTGACGTTGCCCGCGAACGCGATCGCCGGCGGCGACGAGGAGATCGGCACACCCGGCAGGTACGCCATGATCGTCTCGTTGGCCTTCTTGTAGAGGTCCGTCCGCTTGGTCGGGTCGGTCTCGATCGACGCGGCCTTCAGCGCGTCGAAGACGCCCTTGTCCTTGAAGCCCCACTGCTTGTCGTACTCGGCGAACCAGGTGCCGATGAAGTTGTAACCGTCGTTGAAGTCACCGGTCCAGCCCAGCATGTGCAGTTCGCAGCCGCCGGCCTCGGTGGCGTCGATGTAGTCCGGTGCCCACTTCATGGGCTTGGGCGTGACGGTGATCCCGGCCTTCTCCAGGTCGGCCTTCATCAGCTCGAACATGTCCTGCGGAGCGGGCATGTACGGGCGGGTGACCTCGGTCGGGTAGCAGAACTCGATCTTCAGCGCGCTCTCGTCGGCCCCCGCGAGGAGTTGCTTGGCCTTGGCGGTGTCGAAGGCGTACTTCTGGACCGCGTCCGAGTAGCCGGCGACCGTGTCGGGCATGAACTGCGTCGCCACGACGCCGCCCGCGGGCAGCTGCGTCTTGACCAGGTTCTCGCGGTCGATGGCGTGCGCGATGGCCTGGCGGACCTCGGGCTTCTGCAGGGCCTTGTTCTTCTCCTGGCTCATGCCGACGTAGAAGATGTTGAAGACGTCACGCGTGGGGACCTGGAAGCCGTCTCCCTTGAGTGTCGCCACATCGGCCGGGGCGACCAGGTCGTACCCGTCGATGTCACCGGCCTGGAGGGCCTGGCGACGGCCGTCCTCGGTGTCGATGGTGCGGAAGACCAGGTTCTTGATCTTCGCCTTGGAGCCCCAGTAGTCCTCGTAGCGCTCCAGCGAGACTTCCTTGTTGCCCTTGTTCCACTCAGTGATCTTGTACGGTCCGGTGCCCGCGACCGTCCCCGCCACCTGGCTGTACTTGGGGTACGTGATGGCGTCACCCTTGGCGGTGGCGTCCTGCTTCGCGTACTCGGCCAGCGCCTTGGGCGAGTGGATCGCGAGCGCCTGGAGGGAGAAGCCGCCGGGGAGGTTCGCGGAGGGCTCGTTCACCTCGATGACGGCGGTGCTGTCGTCCTTCGCGGTGCAGGACTTGTAGTTCGCCTTCGGCGTCTCGGGGTCCTCGTTGGCCGCGAAGCCGCCCATGACGGTCTGCCAGTAGTAGGAGACCGCGCTGGACTGGTACGTGCCCTTCCAGTTGAACCAGTGGTCGTAATTGGCGCACACCGCGGCGGCGTTGAACTTCTCGCCGTCGTGGAAGGTCACGTCCTTACGGAGGTTGAACGTCCAGACCGTGCCTGCCTCGTTGCTCGACCACTTCTCGGCCAGGGCGGGGGCCAGCTCGCTGCCGCCCGACTCGTGCTTCAGCAGGGCCTCGAAGGCCTGCCGGGTGACGCGGAAGGTCTCGCCGTCGCTCGCCAGCGCCGGGTCCAGCGAACCGGGGTCACCGGGGCCGCCGAAGACGAAGGTGTCCTTCGCGCCGCCCGAGTCACCTTCCTCGTCGCGCTCGCTGGAACAGCCTGTGGCGATCAGTGCGACGGCCAAGGCCGTGACGATCGCCCCAGCGGCTCGGGACTTGAATATTCGCATGGTCCACCCCAGGGGTCCTGACGAGTCGAGAGCTCGGTCTTGACGGCCGAACATTACAGTCAAGAAAGTGCCAAATGAACAGGCCGCAATGCGGAGTTGCAGACCTGAGATCCGGACAGTCGACAAATGGACAGACTCCGGGACATCGCGCCCCAACCAGTCAAGTCCTGCCACGCGAGCCGTAGTTGGGGCGGGCGAACCGGGTGAACCTCCCGTACGACGCAGAAGCCCCCCGTCCGCATGGTGGGACCATGCGGACGGGGGGCGTGCGTGACGTACGGCGTGAGAGGCCTGACGTACGGGCCTGGCGGGCTACTCCTTGGTGAGCCCCTTCGGCGCCTCGGAAGGCTCCGCCTCGGAGGTCTCCGTCTCGGCGGAAGGCCCCGAAGGCCCGGCCGACTCACCGTCAGCCGCCTTCCCGGCACCCGGGTCGGTCGCCACCGCGTCACCCACCAGCGCGATCGCCTCGCGCGCCGACGCGAGCACCGTCGTGTCGTCCGGGATCTGGTCCGGCGCGTTCTCCGGGTGGTGGCAGGCCGCCTCGTGCCCCGGCTCCAGCCGGATCAGCGGCGGCTCCACCGTCCGGCACACCTCCGTCGCCTTCCAGCAACGGGTGTGGAACCGGCAGCCGGTCGGCGGCGAGATCGGCGACGGCACATCGCCCTTGAGCAGAATCCGCTCGCTCCTGGCCCCGCGCCGCTTCGGGTCGGGCACCGGTACCGCCGACAGCAGCGCCTTCGTGTACGGGTGCATCGGCCGCTCGTACAGAGACTTGCGGTCCGACAGCTCGACGATCTTGCCGAGGTACATCACGGCGATCCGGTCCGAGACATGGCGGATGACCGAGAGGTCGTGCGCGATGATCACGTACGTGAGGCCCAGCTCGTCCTGGAGGTCGTCCAGCAGGTTCACCACCTGCGCCTGGATCGACACGTCCAGCGCGGAGACCGGCTCGTCGGCCACGACCAGCTTCGGGCTCAGCGCCAGGGCCCGCGCGATACCGATGCGCTGGCGCTGGCCGCCGGAGAACTCGTGCGGGTAGCGGTTGTAGTGCTCAGGGCTCAGACCCACCAGGCCCAGGAGACGCTGGACCTCCTTCTTCACCCCGCCCTCGGGCTCCACGTGCTGGAGCTTGAACGGCGCGCCGACGATCGTGCCGATCGTGTGGCGCGGGTTCAGCGAGGAGTACGGGTCCTGGAAGATCATCTGCACGTCGCGGCGGAGCGGACGGATCTTGCCCGCCGACATGTGCGTGATGTCGTGGCCCTGGAACTCGACCCGCCCGCCGGTCGGTTCGTCGAGCCGCGTGATCAGCCGGCCCATGGTCGACTTGCCGCAGCCGGACTCACCGACGACGCCGAGCGTCTCACCGGCGTGGACGTCGAAGGACAGCCCGTCGACCGCCTTGACGGCGCCGACCTGGCGCTGGAGCAGCCCCTTCTTGACGGGGAAGTGCTTGACCAGCCCCTCCACCCGCAGCAGGGGCTCCCCCGCCTTGTCTTCTTCCGGCCTGTCCGCCACAGCGGCATCCTTTGCGTTACTCACGGCGTCGGCGCTCACAGCTTCGGCGCAATCTCTTCGGTCCAGATCTTGGTCCGCTCCTCCTGCGTCATATGGCAGGCGGAGTGGTGCCCGGCGCCGACCAGCTTCAGCTCGGGGCGCTCCGTGCGCGTGATGCCGTCCTTGGGGACATCGGCGTACGGGCAGCGCGGGTTGAAGGCGCAGCCTTGAGGCACGTTGATGAGCGACGGCGGCTGGCCCTTGACGGGGATGAGCCGATCGGTCTGCTCACGGTCGATCCGGGGCATCGAGCCGAGCAGGCCCCAGGTGTAGGGGTGCTGCGGCTCGTAGAAGACCTTCTCGGCCGGCCCGCGCTCGACGCACCGGCCGCCGTACATAACCAGCAGGTCGTCCGCCATCTCGGCGACGACCCCGAGGTCATGGGTGATCATGATGACCGCGGAGCCGAACTCCTTCTGCAGATCCCTGATGAGGTCGAGGATCTGCGCCTGGACGGTGACGTCCAGGGCGGTCGTCGGCTCGTCGGCGATGAGCAGTTCGGGGTTGTTCACCAGAGCCATCGCGATCATCGCGCGCTGGCGCATACCGCCGGAGAACTCGTGCGGATAGCTGTCGACACGCTTGTGCGGCTCGGGGATGCCGACCCGGTCGAGCATCTCGACCGCCCGCGCGCGGGCGACCTTCTTGGTGACCTTGTGGTGGACGCGGTACGCCTCCACGATCTGCGACCCGACGCGGTAGTACGGGTGCATCGCGGACAGCGGGTCCTGGAAGATCATGGCCATCTTCCGGCCGCGCAGCCGCCGGACATGGTCGGGGTCGGCCCCGACCAGTTCCTCGCCGTCCAGCCAGACCTCGCCGGATATCGCGGCGTTGGCGGAGCGGTGCAGGCCCATGACGCCGAGCGAGGTGACCGACTTGCCGGAGCCGGACTCACCGACGATGCCGAGGGTTTTGCCGGCGTGGACGTCGAAGCTGACGCCGTCGACCGACTTCACCAGACCGTCGTCGGTGCTGAAGTGGATACGGAGGTCGCGTACGGAGAGGAACGGGTCCCCCGGGCCGCCGGCCCCGGGTGCCCCCGCGGCCTTGGCGGCCACCGGCTCGCCCGGCGCGGACGCGGGACCGGGCACCCGTGCCGCGGACTGCTCCTTGGAAACCTCGCTCACGAGTACCTCACCCTGGGGTCGATGGCGGCGTACACCAGGTCCACCAGCAGATTGCAGAAGACGATGAAGAATGCGGCGAACAGGGTCACGCCCATCACGATCGGCAGGTCGGCGTCCTTCACCGACTGGATCGCGTACGAGCCCATGCCCTGGAGGGAGAAGACCTGTTCGGTGATGACGGCGCCGCCGAGCAGCAGACCGAAGTCCATACCGAAGATCGTGACGATGGGCGTCAGCGCGGACCGCAGTCCGTGCTTGGCGACGACCGTGCTCTCCCGCAGGCCCTTGGCCCGCGCCGTACGGATGTAGTCCTCCCCCATCACTTCCAGCATGCCGGCCCGGGTGAGCCTGGCGTACAGGGCGGAGTAGAGGAAGGCGAGGCTGCACCAGGGGATGATCAGGTTCCAGGCCCAGTCCGCCGGATTGTCCGCGAACGGGACGTAGTTGACGCCGTCCGACCACAGTGGCCACTGGACGGTGAAGAGGGCCAGGCCGAGCATGCCGGTGAAGAAGATCGGCAGCGAGACACCGGCCAGGGCCAGCGTCATGGCGAAGCGGTCGAAGATCGAGCCCCGCTTGAGCGCGGACAGGACACCGATGGCGACACCGGAGAGCAGCCAGATCACCGCGGCACCGATGGCCAGGGAGAACGTGATCGGCACCCGGTCCATCAGCTCGGGCCACACCTCGACGTGCGTCTTGAAGGAGTAGCCGAAGCAGGGCGCGTTGCACATGGACGGGTCCGGGCCGAAGTTGTACTCGGCGCCGACGAAGATGCCCTTGATGAAGTCGAAGTACTGGGTGTAGAGGGGCTGGTCGAGCCCCAGGTTCGCCTTGACGGCGGCGATGGAGTCGGGGTTGGCGTCCTTACCGACGTACTGGACTGCCAGCTGGTCGATCGTCTGCCCACCGAGCCGTGGAACAAGGAAGAAGATCGCGAAGGTGACTGCGCTGACCACCAGCAACAGCATTACCGCGGCGATCACGCGTCGGATGATGTACGCAGTCACAGCCGATCGGCGCCGGGTCCGCCGGCCGGGGGTGACCCGGCCGACGGACCCGAAGCCTTCACCTGCCTTTCAGGCATTTCGGGGGGTTGGGAAGCTCTACCGCTGAATTAGGTGGTGGAGCCGATCAGCAGGTAGTCGTACATACCGAGGTACGCCTGGGTCACGGTGACGTTGGTCGCCGAGTCCGGGCGGTACAGCAGGTTCTTGCGGTAGATCAGCGGCACGGCCGAGGCGTTCTCCATGACGAGCTTGTCGACCTCGCCCCACGCCTTGGTGCGGGCGGCGGCGTCGGTCTGCGCGATACCGTCCGACAGCGCCTTGTTGATCGTGGGGTCGTTCAGCTCCATCAGGTTGTTGCCGCCCGAGGGCTTGATGGCGGAGCCGTTGACGATCTGGTCGAGGAAGCCGAAGCCGGTGGGCCAGTCGGCGCCCCACGCCATCATCATCATGCCGAGCTTGTGCTCGTGGACGTAGCTGGGGACACCGGCGAAGTTACCGAAGTACTTGCCCGACGGGTACTGCTTGATCTCCGCCTCGATGCCGACCTTCTTCAGCGAGGCCTGGATGGCGGTCGCCATCTGCACCTCGTCGGGACGGTCGGAGCGGGCGGTCAGGTTGGTCTTGAAGCCGTTCGGCTGACCGCAGTCCGCGAGCGCGGCCTTGGCCTTCGCGACGTCGCCCTTGTTGCCCTCGGTCTGGTACAGGTCGAACTTCTGGTACCCGTTGACCGTCGGCGGGAGCAGCGTGCTCGCCACGTCGCCCTTGGTGTCGCCACCGAGCGCGGCCTGGACGGACGCCTTGTCGATCGCGTAGTGGACGGCCTTGCGGCAGTCCGCGTTGTCGAAGGGCTTCACCTTCGTCGACAGCGCGAGGTACGAGGTGGCGCCGGCGTACGAGTTGTCCGTCTTCGCCTTCTCGCTCGACTTGGTGAGGACCTTGGGCTGGGTCTTCGTCTGAAGACCGGTGCCGGCGGCGTCCACCGTGATGTTGTCGCTCATCAGGTGCTGGTCGACCGTGGTCGGGTTGACCTTGAACTTGATGGTGATCTTGTCGGCGAGCGCCGGGCGGATCGGGTCGGTGGCCTTGTCCCAGTGCGGGTTGCGCACGAGGGTCGCGCTGCGGCCCTCGTTGTACGACTCGAACTTGTACGGGCCCGACGACGAGATCTGCTTGACGTACTCGGCGCCCTTGTCCTTCGCCTGCGGCACGGGGGCCGTCTGCGAGAAGGTCGCCAGGTAGTCGAAGTCGGCGAACGGCTTGTTGAGCTTGAAGACGATCGTCTGGTCGTCCGGGGTCTCGATGGACTTCAGGCCCTCGGGGGACTTGTCCTTGTACGGGCCCTTGTACTTCTCGCCGCCCAGCAGGTAGGCCTTGAAGTAGGTGGGACCGTGCGAGAGGGCCTCGGGCGCGAAGTTGCTGCGCTCGATGGCGTACTTGACGTCCTTGGACGTGACCGGGCTGCCGTCGTCGAACTTGACGCCCTTGCGGAGCTTGTACGTCCAGGTCTTGGCGTCCGGGCTCGGCTCACCCAGCGACTCCGCGAGGTCGGGGACAACCTCCAGGCCTTCCTTGCCGGCGGCCGGCTTGAAGGTGGTGAGCGTACGGCCGTAGAGGCGGGAGAAGTTCTGGACCCAGCCGTAGTAGGTGTTGCCCGGGTCGAGGGAGTCCGGCACGTCCGAGTGCTCGAAGGTGACGGTGCCCCCCTTCTTGTCGGACTTGTTGACGACCGACGTCAGTCCGGCGTCGACTCCGGCGCCGTCGCTCTTGTTGTTGTCCTTGCTGTCCGAGCCGCCGCACGCCGACGCGCCGAGCGCCAGCACGATGGCTGTCGCCAGGACAGCTGTCGCTTTCTTGGTCTTCATCCTGAGGAAAGCCCCTCTATCAATGGATACGGCACGGAGCTCAAGGTCGGCCGCTGTGGATGGTGCTGGGTGGTACCGGGATGGTGCCTGGGGGGACTACTTGCTGCGGGGGTCGAGTGCGTCACGCAGCCCGTCACCCAGCAGGTTGAATGCCAGCACGGTGATGAAGATCGCCATGCCGGGCACGAACATGTAGTGCAGATCGACCTCGTACAGGTCCACCGCGGTGGTGAGCATGCCGCCCCACGAGGCCTGTGGCGGGGCGATGCCCACTCCGAGGAAGCTCAGACCGGCCTCGAAGAGGATGTTTGTGGGGATCAGGAGCGTCGAGTAGACGAGGATCGGCGCCACGAGGTTCGGCAGCAGTTCCCGGAAGAGGATGAAGGGCCCTCTGGCCCCCAGACTCCGGGACGCGTCGACGAACTCACGCCTGCGCAGGCTCATGGTCTGCGCGCGCACGATCCGGCCCATGTAGGGCCAGTTGAAGAAGCCGATCACGAAGATCAGCACACCGATCCGCAGGGGCAGTCCGCTGAGTCCGAAGGCGCCGTCCTGGAGGGCGGCGGAGATCGAGATCGCGAAGAGCAGCAGCGGGAAGGCGAGGAAGGTGTCCATCAGCCGGCTGACGACGGCGTCGACCCAGCCCCCGTAGTAGCCGGCGATGACGCCGAGCAGGGTGCCGATGGCCACGGAGAGCAGGGTGGCTCCGGCGGCGACGAGGAGCGAGACCCAGGAGCCCTCGATGATGCGGGCGAGGAGGTCACGGCCGAGGCCGGGCTCCACACCGAGCGGGTGGTCCCAGCTCATGCCGCCCCAGGCGCCCTTGGGGGCCAGCAGCTCCGGATCGACCAGGTCCTGGTTCAGGGCGTTGGGGTCGAGATCGAAGAGTGCCTGGATGGGCTTGGCCAGTACGGCGAGCAGAACCAGGAGTATGACAACGATGCCGCCGGCCACGGCGGCCTTGTCGCGCTTGAAGCGCGTCCAGGCTATTCGACCGAGCGAACGCCCTTCTATCTGGCTCTGCTTGGCGCCCGTGAGCACTGCCTCCGGCTGCACTTCGGCAGCCGACTTGGTGGTCTCGATCGGTGCGGTCACAACGTCTTCGACCCCTCCTGGCCGGCGGTCGCCGGCCCGTACCCGCCGTTGTAACGGCCTGTCTCGCATCAGTTGGCGCACTCATCGGTGCTGGTGTCGCGGAAGCGTCCCGTGAAGGGCTTCCCGTGGAGCGATGCTGGGCTGCTCGCACAAGGGACCGACAGTCCCCGCTGCCGGGAGTCTTCATGGCCGTAGTGATCACCCGCCAGTGTTCAAGTGGAATGTTTGCTCAAACGTGATGGAGTCAGACACCTACCGTTATCCGGACGTTGTGATCGCCTCAGCGGAACGACCGCCCGTTTTCGGTAGGTTTCACTACGGCTCGCGACGTCCGTAGTCCGTACGGTACGCCTGTCGTACCGAACGGTACGGCGCGGGGCGTTACGGCCGGCCGTGGCGGGCGGGCAGGCGTGCGGTCAGTAGGCGCGCGGGGCGGCGGGCGGGTAGCCGTAGCCGGGCGCCGCCTGGGGCGCCCCGTGGGCCTCCCGGTCGTAGAACGGCCGGGAGTTGGCCCGCAGCCACATCGTGACCGGGTCGTACTCGTCGGACATCGCGACGGTGGAGACCGGCAGCCCCTCGGGGACCGCGCCGATGGACTGCTGCATCATCGCGCGCACGGCGTCGACGGACGCCGGGCTCGTGTCGTACAGATCCAGACCGATGGTGAGATACGGGGCGCCGAGCGCCGGGTGGACCCAGGCGCGGCGCAACGACCTTACGGCGGGGGTGCGGTGGGCGTTCTGCGTGAGCAGGGCGTAGAACTGCGGGATCTCGACGGCCGGTTCGGAGAGCCGCAGCGGGCCGGCGGGCATCCGGTCGAGGCCGGTGGCGATCCGGCGCAGGTCGAGCCACGGGATGCCGACGCCGCCGCCGGGGGCGTGCGGGTTGAGCCAGATCCCCCAGCGTTCGGGGTAGAGGGCGCGGGCGATGTCGCGGCCGGTGACGACCTCGTGCGCGCGGTTCCAGCCACTGACGGAGAGCTCCTGGGCCGAGGTGACGCAGGGCGCGTAGCCGAGGCCGTCGACCTCCATGTTCCCGTACTGGGCGTCGGGCGAGCCCGCACGGCCGTGCCAGAGCAGCATCCACACCTGACCGGCCGAGCCGTCCGCGAGCGCCTGGAGCAGCGCCTCGTAGGCGTCGTAGCGTCCTGGCGTCACCTGGCGCAGCATGTGCTCGACCTGCCCGGCCGCCGCGGTGCCTGACGCGCTCACTCTGGGTCCCGCCCCTCGTCGATCCACCATTTGGACCGGCCTCCCCCACTTCGGGCCCGTGCCGGCCAGGCCATCAAACCAGCTTAGTGCGATGGGTCATGGCCGGATCCGGGGCAGGGGGCGCGCGGCGTGTTAGACGGGCGGGGCGGCCGTGCGCTGGTAGAAGGGGCGCACCCGTTCCACCATCCACGTACCGACCGGATCCTGGGTGGCGTCCAGCAGTACGAGATTGACGGGCCAGGCGACCTGGGTCCGGCCGAGGGCCCTGCCGAGCGCGTCCATGGGCGCGTTGCGTTCGGCGGCCTCCCAGGAGGAGAGCTGGACGCCGACGAAGAGCACCGGGGGCTCGCCCTCGATGCTCGCCAGTCCCCGGCGGGCGCTGACGACGACGCCGGACGCCTCGAACTCCTCGGCGGCGGCCGTCAGGAAGTCGACGGGGTCCTCCTGCCAGTCGGGCTCGAAGAGCCGCACCCGGCCGCCGCTCGCGGGCCCGTCCAGCGGCGTACGGCCCACCCGGCACAGTTCGGCGACGGCGAGCGGCGGCAGCGGCGCGCCGACCATGCCGCCGGGGTTCACGGCTATGCCGAGCTGCGGCGGCAGACCGCGGGCGAACTCACGCGCCGGGGCGACCGTGAAGGGCATATGGGCCCCGACGCACTGGAGGAACTGCTGCTCGGAACTGAAGACGGGGACGTACGGCGCGCCCTCGATCTCCAGCGTGGGCAGATCGAGTCCGGGGCTGTCGGGTCCGCCGCCGTTGGGCAGCGGCACCCAGAGCTGGCTGCGGCCGAGTACCTCGACCAGCCGTCCGCCCGCCGACGCGTTCCCGAGCGACGCGGCGAGCACCTCTTCCAACTCGTTGCCCGGCCATGCTGTGTTCACTGACTCTCCCGTATCGCCCCGTACGCCTTCCCCACCCCCGCGTACCCCGGAAAACCCTAACCCCGCACCGGTCACCGGACGCCCCGCTCACGCTCCCCGGAAGTCGATCCCCACCAGCGCGCCCGCCGCGTCGCGGTCCAGCAGGACCGCCGACTCGCAGCCCGCCGGGAGGCGGCCCGACTCCGCGTCCTTGACCAGGCGGGACACCGCCCGGCGATGGCGGGCGAATGCGTACCCCGACACACCGCGGCCACGTTCGCGCTGGCCCGCGCGGGCGGTCTTCGGCGTGACGTCCAGCAGGACGAGATGGAGCCGTCTGCCGCGCCGCCCCGCCTCGCGGGCCAGCCAGCGCCGTACCCACGCCTGGGTGCCGCAGTCGTGCACCACGACGCTCTCGCCGGAGCGCAGCGCCCGCCGCAGCCCCGTGTAGTGCGCGAGGCGCACCAGCGGCCGGTAGACCGCGTACGGCAGCCGCGCGGGCAGCCTGCGGTCCCAGCGGTCGCGGGTGTCCTGCGAGTCGATCCCCCGGCCCGCCGCGGCCCGGCCGATCAGCGTGGACTTCCCGCTGCCCGGCAGCCCGGAGACGACGACCACGTCGCCGCCGCCGAACGTCAGGCGCCGGGGCCCCCGGCCTCTCCCCTCGCGCAGGTCCCGGACCACCGGTGGGACCGCCGCCAAGGTCCGGCGGGGGACCGCTGCCGGCTGGGCGGGCACCCCCGCGGTCGTCGCGTACGCGCCTGCACGGGACCGCTGCAACGTCATCGCCCTCCCCCTGTCGGGTCCATCGCCCTGGCCGATGTTCCCTGCCCTTGAAGTGTAAAGAATGGGTAATACGGCACAAGCGTTTTGCTGTTCACGGCCCTGTCGGCTCCGTCCGGCAGGCCCGTGCGATGATGTGCGCGCCAACTCCATAACGGCCGTTCGAATCCGCGCGGGAGAGTCCTGGTCACCATGGGTGCCGGGCGCCGAAGGAGCAAGTTCCTCCCTTGAATCTCTCAGGCCCAGTACCGCGCGGACGAGGCAGATCTGAAAAGCGAATCGCCGTCAGGCGCTTCCACCCAAGGTGCAAGTCGCGACCTTTCGTGTGCGTACGTATGAACGTGTACGTGCGGTCGTGATGAACCTCTCAGGTTCCGATGACAGATGGGGAGGATTGTCCTCTCTGTCATGCCCTGGGAGCCACACCTATGAGCAATACGTCTCACACGCCCGCCCCCGAAGCGGCTGGTCCGGACGGCCCGCGCCACACCGCGCTCGACGCCGTCCACCGCGCGCTGGGCGCCACCATGACCGACTTCGCGGGCTGGGACATGCCGCTGCGGTACGCCAGCGAGCGGGAGGAACATCTCGCCGTCCGTACGAAGGCCGGGCTCTTCGACCTCTCCCACATGGGTGAGATCACCGTCAGCGGCCCGCGGGCGGCCCAGGCCCTCGACTACGCGCTGGTCGGCAACATCGGCTCGCTCGCCGTGGGCCGCGCCCGCTACACCATGATCTGCCAGGAGGACGGCGGCATCCTGGACGACCTGATCGTGTACCGCCTCGACACGCACGGGTCACCCGAATTCATGGTCGTCGCGAACGCCTCCAACGCGCAGGTGGTGCTCGACGAGCTGACGGGGCGCGCCGCGGACTTCGACGCCGAGGTGCGGGACGACCGCGACGCGTACGCGCTCCTCGCCGTCCAGGGCCCCGAGTCGCCCGGCATCCTCGCCTCCCTCACCGACGCCGATCTGGCCGGGCTCAAGTACTACGCCGGGCTGCCCGGCACCGTCGCCGGCGTGCCCGCGCTGATCGCCCGTACCGGCTACACGGGTGAGGACGGCTTCGAGCTGTTCGTGGCGCCCCGGCACGCGGAGGGGCTGTGGCAGGCGCTGACCGCCGCGGGCGCGGCCGCCGGACTCGTACCGGCCGGGCTCTCGTGCCGCGACACCCTCCGTATGGAGGCCGGGATGCCGCTGTACGGGCAGGAGCTGACCACCGGTCTCACGCCCTTCGACGCGGGCCTGGGCAGGGTGGTCAAGTTCGAGAAGGAGGGTTACTTCGTGGGGCGCCCGGCGCTGGAGGCCGCCGCCGAGCGCGCCGGGAACGCGCCGCCGCGCAAGCTGGTCGGGCTCGTCGCCGAGGGCCGCCGGGTGCCGCGCGCCGGATACCCGGTCGTGGCCGGCGGCGAGGTCGTCGGCCATGTCACCTCGGGCGCGCCGTCGCCGACACTGGGCCGGCCGATCGCGATGGCCTATGTGGACGCGTCGCACGCCGCGGCGGGCACGGCGGGCGTCGGGGTCGACATCCGGGGCTCGGTCGAGCCGTACGACGTCGTCGCGCTGCCCTTCTACAAACGACAGAAGTAGCGCCCGGCACCCACGAGGTGCCGCGCCGGCATCTCACTCCGCAAGACACGTGTTCACCACCACACCCCCGCGTACAGGAGAATTCACGCCATGAGCAACCCCCAGCAGCTGCGCTACAGCAAGGAGCACGAGTGGCTGTCGACCGCCGATGACGGCGTCTCGACGGTCGGCATCACGGAGTTCGCGGCGAACGCCCTCGGCGACGTCGTGTTCGCCGAGCTCCCCGCGGTCGGTGACACGGTGACCGCGGGCGAGACCTGCGGTGAGCTGGAGTCGACCAAGTCGGTCAGCGACCTGTACTCCCCCGTGACGGGTGAGGTCACCGAGGCGAACCAGGACGTCGTGGACGACCCCTCGCTGGTGAACTCCGCACCCTTCGAGGGCGGCTGGCTGTTCAAGGTACGCGTCGCGGAGGAGCCGAAGGACCTGCTCTCCGCCGACGAGTACACCGAATTCTCCGGCAACTGAGACCCCAGGGACTGTGATGTCTTCGAAGTCGCTCCTCAACTCCTCACTCCACGAGCTCGACCCGGATGTCGCCGCCGCCGTCGACTCCGAACTCCACCGCCAGCAGTCGACGCTCGAAATGATCGCGTCGGAGAACTTCGCGCCGGTCGCCGTCATGGAGGCCCAGGGCTCCGTCCTGACCAACAAGTACGCCGAGGGCTACCCGGGCCGCCGCTACTACGGCGGCTGTGAGTACGTCGACGTGGTCGAGAACATCGCGATCGACCGGGTGAAGGCGCTCTTCGGCGCCGAGCACGCCAACGTGCAGCCGCACTCCGGCGCGCAGGCGAACGCCGCGGCGATGTTCGCACTGCTGAAGCCCGGCGACACGATCATGGGTCTGAATCTGGCCCACGGCGGCCACCTCACCCACGGTATGAAGATCAACTTCTCCGGCAAGCTCTACAACGTGGTCGCCTACCACGTCGACGAGGAGAGCGGCCAGGTCGACATGGCCGAGGTCGAGCGGCTGGCGAAGGAGTCGCGCCCCAAGCTCATCGTGGCCGGCTGGTCGGCGTACCCGCGGCAGCTCGACTTCGCCGCGTTCCGCCGGATCGCCGACGAGGTCGGCGCGTACCTGATGGTCGACATGGCGCACTTCGCCGGTCTGGTCGCCGCCGGGCTGCACCCGAACCCGGTGCCGCACGCGCACGTCGTCACCACGACCACGCACAAGACCCTGGGCGGCCCGCGCGGCGGTGTGATCCTCTCCACCCAGGAGCTGGCCAAGAAGATCAACTCCGCGGTCTTCCCCGGCCAGCAGGGCGGCCCGCTGGAGCATGTCATCGCGGCGAAGGCGGTCTCCTTCAAGATCGCGGCGTCCGAGGAGTTCAAGGAGCGCCAGCAGCTGACGCTGGACGGCGCGCGCATCCTCGCCGAGCGGCTGGTCCAGGACGACGTCACCAAGGCCGGCGTCTCGGTCCTGTCGGGCGGTACGGACGTGCACCTGGTCCTGGTCGACCTGCGGAACTCGGAGCTGGACGGGCAGCAGGCGGAGGACCGGCTGCACGAGATCGGCATCACGGTCAACCGCAACGCCGTCCCGAACGACCCGCGCCCGCCGATGGTCACATCCGGCCTGCGGATCGGCACCCCGGCGCTCGCCACCCGCGGCTTCACGGCCGAGGACTTCACCGAGGTCGCCGACGTCATCGCGGCGGCCCTGAAGCCGGAGTTCGACCGCGAGGCCCTGGCGGCGCGCGTGACGGCGCTGGCGACGAAGCACCCGCTGTACCCCGGCCTGTAGTCCCACCGGGTCCCCACGGCCGAGGTCGCATCCGCGACCAGGGCGTGTCCGAGGCCCACGGCCGCGCCGCGCGCACCCGACCGGCGCGCGCGGCGCGCCGTACCGTTGCACCTGTAGTTACGTTTTCCGCACCACCCCGGCAGACGACGGCGTCTACCAGCCCGCAAGGAGTACCACCGTGGCCATCTCGGTCTTCGACCTGTTCTCGATCGGCATCGGCCCGTCCAGCTCCCACACGGTCGGCCCCATGCGCGCGGCCGGTCTCTTCGCGCGGCGGCTGAAGAACGAGGGCCTGATCGCCCACACCGCCTCGGTACGGGCCGAGCTCTTCGGCTCGCTCGGCGCCACCGGCCACGGCCACGGGACGCCCAAGGCGGTGCTGCTGGGCCTGGCGGGCGAGTCCCCCCGTACGGTCGACATCGAGTCCGCCGACGCGCGCGTGGAGGCCATCCGGAGCAGCGGCCGGATCAGCCTGCTCGGGATGCACGAGATCGGCTTCGACTTCGACGCGGACCTGATCCTGCACCGGCGCAAGGCGCTGCCGTACCACGCGAACGGCATGACGGTCTTCGCGTACGACTCCGCCGGCACCGTCCTCCTGGAGAAGACGTACTACTCGGTCGGCGGCGGCTTCGTCGTGGACGAGGACGCCGTGGACGAGGACCGCATCAAGTTGGACGACACGGTGCTGACGTACCGCTTCCGCAGCGGTGACGAGCTGTTGCGGCTGGCCGGCGAGACCGGGCTCTCGATCTCCGCGCTCATGCTGGAGAACGAGAAGGCGTGGCGCACGGAGACCGAGATCCGCGAGGGGCTGCTGGAGATCTGGGGAGCCATGCGCGAGTGCGTGTCACGCGGTATGACCCGCGAGGGCCTGCTGCCCGGCGGACTCAAGGTGCGCCGCCGCGCGGCGAACTCCGCCCGGCAGCTGCGTGCCGAGGGCGACCCGGCGGCCCGCGCGATGGAGTGGATCACCCTCTACGCGATGGCGGTCAACGAGGAGAACGCGGCGGGCGGGCGTGTCGTCACCGCCCCCACGAACGGCGCGGCGGGCATCATCCCGGCGGTGCTGCACTACTACCTGAACTTCGCCGCTGCCGGGCACACGGACGCCGAGAAGGACGACGACATCGTCCGCTTCCTGCTCGCCGCCGGCGCGATCGGCATGCTCTTCAAGGAGAACGCGTCCATCTCGGGCGCCGAGGTCGGCTGCCAGGGCGAGGTCGGCTCCGCCTGCTCGATGGCGGCGGGCGCCCTCGCGGAGGTGCTGGGCGGCAGCCCCGAACAGGTCGAGAACGCGGCCGAGATCGGTATGGAGCACAACCTCGGCCTGACCTGTGACCCGGTCGGCGGCCTCGTCCAGATCCCGTGCATCGAGCGCAACGGCATGGCGGCGGTCAAGGCGGTGACGGCGGCGAAGATGGCGCTGCGCGGCGACGGCAGCCACAAGGTGTCGCTGGACAAGGTCATCAAGACGATGAAGGAGACCGGCGCTGACATGTCGGTCAAGTACAAGGAGACCGCGCGGGGCGGGCTCGCGGTGAACATCATCGAATGCTGAGACGTCAGGAGTGAATGACATGGCCGGTATGTCCGCACTCGAACTCGAAACGCTCTGGACCGAGTTCCACGGCGTGGTCAACATGACCTCGCAGGAGATCGGCGTGGTCCTCCAGACGGAGGGGGGCGCGGAGGGCGCGGAGGGCGCGGACTCCGGGTCCGCATCCGAGTCGGAGTCGGAGTCCGAGTCCGAGTCGGAGTCCGAGTGGACGACCACCGGGCTGCGGGTGCTGGAGATCCTGCAGAAGCGCCGCAGCGAGCTGACCGAGGAAGACACCCGGGTCATGTACGACGTGGTGGAACGCGTCGAGGACTTCACACCCGGCTCGGCCGGCCGGCCGAGCCGTGACCAGCTGATGAGGCTGGGTCACGACCCGCTGAGGTCGGGGCCCGAAGGCTCGCTGTGAGGCCGGGGCGTCAGCGGGGGACGTGCCACAGGACGACGCAGCCGGCGCCGATCACCGCGGTGAGGCTCGCGCACACCAGACGCCGCCGCAGCAGCTCGTAACGCGCGGTGTACTCCTCCCGCAGTTCACCGGCGCGCGTCACCACCAGTTCCAGCGCCCGCCGGGACATGGCGATGTGGTCCTGGGTGTAGAGCCTGACGATTTCTTCGTGCTGTGCGGTGGTCAGCCACGGCATGCGGTCGGCGAAGACCACGGCGTGCGCGCGGGCCTCCCGTACGCGGCTCTGGGCCAGCAGATAGCCCTCCAGCTGCTGGATGCCCGCGGCTGCCTCCTCCGACGATGAGGACCTGCCGATCACGGCCGGTCCTTGTCGTCCCCCGATGGACCGCTGACGTCCGCCTCGGGCTCCACGACGTCCCTGCGGCCCGCGTTGTGCTCGTCCACGAGTGCGGTGACCTCGGGGTGGTGCAGGTCGAACGCCGGGGATTCGGAGCGGATCCGCGGCAGGGTGAGGAAGTTGTGCCGCGGCGGCGGGCAGGAAGTCGCCCATTCGAGTGAGCGGCCGAAGCCCCAGGGGTCGTCCTCCTCGACCTTCTTGCCGTATTTCTCGGTCTTCCAGACGTTGTAGAAGAACGGCAGCATCGAGAGGCCGAGCAGGAACGAGCTGATCGAGGATGTGGTGTTGAGGGCGGTGAAGCCGTCGGCGGCGAGGTAGTCCGCGTACCGCCGTGGCATGCCCTCGGCGCCCAGCCAGTGCTGAACGAGGAACGTGCCGTGGAAACCGGTGAACAGTGTCCAGAAGGTGATTTTCCCGAGCCGTTCGTCGAGCATCTTGCCGGTCATCTTCGGCCACCAGAAATGGAAGCCGGCGAACATCGCGAAGACGACCGTGCCGAAGACGGTGTAATGGAAGTGCGCGACGACGAAGTACGAGTCGGAGACATGGAAGTCCATGGGCGGTGAGGCGAGAATCACGCCCGTCAGGCCCCCGAAAAGGAACGTGACGAGAAATCCGATCGACCAGAGCATCGGCGTCTCGAAGGACAGCGATCCTTTCCACATCGTGCCGATCCAGTTGAAGAATTTCACTCCGGTCGGCACGGCGATCAGGAAGCTCATGAACGAGAAGAACGGCAGCAGCACACCGCCGGTGACGAACATGTGGTGGGCCCAGACGGTGGCGGAGAGGCCTGTGATGGCGATGGTCGCACCGACAAGACCGATGTAGCCGAAGATCGGTTTCCGGCTGAAGACCGGGAGGATCTCGGAGACGATCCCGAAGAAGGGCAGGGCGATGATGTACACCTCCGGATGCCCGAAGAACCAGAAGAGATGCTGCCAGAGCAACGCGCCGCCGTTGGCCGCGTCGAAGATGTGCGCGCCGAACTTCCGGTCGGCCTCCAGGGCGAGGAGCGCGCCGGCCAGCACCGGGAAGGCGAGCAGGACCAGTACGGCCGTCAGCAGCACGTTCCAGCAGAAGATCGGCATCCGGAACATGGTCATGCCGGGCGCGCGCATACAGACGATCGTGGTGATGAAGTTGACCGAGCCGAGGATCGTGCCGAAGCCGGAGAAGGCGAGCCCCATGATCCACAGGTCGCCGCCGACGCCGGGTGAGCGGATCGCGTCCGAGAGAGGGGAGTACGCGGTCCAGCCGAAGTCCGCGGCGCCCTGCGGAGTGAGGAATCCCGCGAGGACGATCGTCGAGCCGAACAGATAGAGCCAGTAGGCGAACATGTTCAGCCGCGGGAACGCCACATCGGGCGCGCCGAGTTGAAGCGGCATGATCCAGTTGGTGAATCCGGCGAACAGCGGCGTCGCGAACATCAGCAGCATGATCGTGCCGTGCACGGTGAACGCCTGATTGAACTGCTCGTGCGACAGGATCTGGATGCCGGGCCTGGCGAGTTCGGCGCGCATGACCAGCGCCAGGACTCCGCCGATCACGAAGAAGCTGAAGGACGTAATCAGATAGAGCGTGCCGATCGTCTTGTGGTCGGTGCTCGTCAGCCATTTGATGACGACATTGCCGGGCTCCTTCCGCCGCACCGGCAGCTCGTCCTGGTACGCGTCGTCCTCACTCTCCTGCGGGGCGCCGACCTCAAATCCGGGCTGTGCTGCCACACCAACTCCAGTCCACTCACCAGCCACCGACGCGAACCCGCACATGCCGGCAGGGCAAACCCAGCGAAAAAAGGATGATTACGCCCGCAATGTATTCCATGCCGGTTCTCCGGGCTTACCCAGAAGGCGTCATCGGGCGGGGTTTCACACGTTCGTGGGTTCTGCCGGAGCGCACGTCGACCAGGCGCGCATATTTTTCTCTATTCCGGCTTTCGGCCCGCGGACCTGGTTTTGGCGGCCAGCACGACAGGCGTCGGACCGCCGGATTCGGCGAACCTTTCCGGCGTCAGTCCGGCGTCCAGGAACGCGTGCAGCAGCTCGGGCAGCGGCCGGTGCGTCGCGCCGACCTTGTCGCGCACTCCCTGGTCCGTCCAGGAGTCGGTCGTCCAGTGGTCGTCGAGATAGCCGGGGCGGACGACCACCACGTCCGGATCGCTCCGGTCGGCGAAACCGCCGCAGAAACAGGGGTGGACGCCGATGTGCACGAACACCCCGCCGGGACGCAGCACCCTGGCCACCTCGCGGAGCGCCGCCGGGTAGCCGGGCATGTCGATGTGCACCATCACGGCGATGACCGCGGGGACGGATCCGTCGCGGAACGGCAGCCGTTCGGCGTCGGCACGGGCCACCGGCAGCCGGCCGCGCGCGTGGCGCAGCATCCCGGCCGAGAAGTCCACACCCACGGGTGTCCGGCCGAGCGTCCGGACGCGTGCCGCGTGGATACCGGTGCCGCAGCCGATCTCCAGGCACATGCCGGTCCCCTCGCCGAGCAGTTCGCCGATGAGGTCACCCAGACCGAGCGGGTCCTCGTGCCCGGTGTCCGTCACCCCGAGGAATTCACGCTCGTACCAGTCCGCGATCTCGTCGTACGCCGCCGCCGTCGCCATGGGCCCGCCTTCCCGCTCATCTGCCGCTTCCGCTGCCGTGAGTTCGGCCTCGTTCGCTCAGCAACCTGCCCCTTTCACGGGGCCGCGCCCCGGGTTCCGCTCGGGGCGGAATGCGGGGCGCGGGGGGCTTCGGCGAGGGGTCAGGTGTTCAGGTGAATCGGGAGGGTCGTGGAGCTGTTGGAGAAGAGGGACGGGACCGGGATCAGGTTCGAGGGGTCGATCGCCAGCGTCAGGCGGGGGTATCTCCTGAAGACCGCCGGGATCGCGAGCGCCGCTTCCAGGCGGGCCAGCGGGGCGCCCAGGCAGAAGTGGGGGCCATGGCTGAAGGCCAGGTGTTTGCGCTGGTCCCTGGTGATGTCGAACTCGTCCGCCGCTTCGCCGTGTTGGGCCTTGTCGCGGCCGACCGCGCTGTACGGGGCCATGATCGCCTCGCCCTTGGGGATGGGTACGCCCGCGATCTCGACGTCCTCCAGGGGGTAGCGGAAGGGGAAGTTGCCGATCGGGGCGTCCCAGCGCAGGGTCTCCTCGACCACGTCCGCCCAGACCGCCTCGTCGCCCTGTTCGGCGACCGCGCGCTGGTCGGGGTGGGTGAGCAGGGCGCGTACGGCGTTGGTGATGAGGCTCAGCGTCGTCTCCTGGCCGGCGGAGAGCATCAGCAGCAGCGTGCCGACCAGTTCCTCCTCGCTCAGCGATTCGGGGTCCT
Organism: Streptomyces sp. NPDC058665; assembly: GCF_042714995.1. Lineage (NCBI taxonomy): Bacteria > Bacillati > Actinomycetota > Actinomycetes > Kitasatosporales > Streptomycetaceae > Streptomyces > Streptomyces sp. NPDC058665. The sequence goes on along the minus strand of NZ_JBHXRX010000016.1, from coordinate 69,177 downwards.
CGTCGCGGGCGGCGATGAGCGCGCTGGTCAGGTCGGGGCCAGGGTGTGCGCGGCAGTTGGCCACGACCCGGGCCAGGAGCTCGTACTGCTCGGTCTGACTCGCCGTCACCTCCTCGGGCCCCAGGTCGGAGCGGAAGATGTTGTCCATCAACTCCTTGAGCCGGGGCCGCTCGTGCTCGGGCACGGCGAACAGTTCGCAGATCACCCGCATGGGCACCGGGTGCGCGAAGTGGCGGCGCAGGTCGACGCTGCCGTCGTCCTCCACGTGCGACGGCAGCGCGTCCAGCAGTTCCTCGACGATCTGCTCGATGCGCGGGCGCAGTTCCTGGACCCGGCGGGGCGTGAAGGTCTGGGTGACCAGTTTCCGCAGCCTGCGGTGTTCCTGGCCGTCCGACGTCACCATGTTGGTGACCTTCACCATGCCGATGAGCGGCCAGCCGTCCGATATCTCGCCGCGCAGGACGGCGTTCCAGTTGCGCCAGTCCTTGCTGAAGCGCGGGTCGGCGATCATGTCGTTCAGCAGGGCGTGGTCGGTCACCGACCACGCCATCACGTCTCCGGGCAGCTTGATACGGACCACGGGGCCGAGTTCACGGAGTCCGGCCGCTTCGCCGTGGTGGTCCCTGCCGTGCGGGTCGAGGGTGACGACCGGTATCTCCGACTCGGAGGAGGCTGTGGCTCGCAAGGTCATTCGCGTCTCCAGAACTCGGGCTGAAACGGGGGCTGGTGTGGGTGTGGCTATCCCCGGCCGGTACGGAGCGGAATCCGTGCCGCCGAGAACCGTGCCGGGAGGGCCACGGGGACCCGCGTCCACGGTGAAGGGCGCCAGGTCAACTCGTCGGCGGGGACGGTGAGTTCCATGTCGGGCAGCAGGTTCAGCGCGGTGTTCACGGCCGTACGGGTGATGAGCCGCGCCGGTACCTGCGCCGGGCAGACGTGCGGTCCGGCCGAGAAGGCGAGGTGGGCACGGTTGCCCGGCTCCTCGTCGCCCTCGTCGGGGCGGATCGCCGGGTCGTCGTTGGCGGCGGCGTGCCCGAGGATGAGGCAGTCGCCGCGCTCGATGAACCGGCCGCCCAGCTCTGTGTCGTGCAGCGCGTAACGGGCCGGCATGTTGTTCATGGGCGGGTCGCGCCACAGCGCCTGGTCGAGCGCGTCGTCCACCCCGAGCCTGCCCCCGTGCAGCCGGGCGGCGAAGCGCGGGTCGGTGAGCATCAGGCGCAGTGTGTGCGCGATCCAGGCGGTGACCGTCTCGTTGCCGGCGGAGATCATCACCACGATCGACTGGAGACGCTCGGCCTCGTTACGGAGGTTCGGGTGGTTGATGAAGACCGTCGTCATGTCGTCGGTCGGGTTGCGCCGCCGTTCACGCACCGTGTCGAGCAGGATCTCCTCGAAGTGCCGGTTGCCGGCCTGCGAGTCGTCCGCACTGCCGAACAGGGCGATGAGCGCGTCCAGCAACTCCCGTCCCTCGATGGCGTCGAGGCCGAAGAGCGAGGCGAGGGAGAGCATCGGCACGATCGTGGCGTACTCGTTGACCAGATCCGCGCTGCCGCGCTCGGAGAACTCCGCGATCAGGTCGGTGCAGATCCGCTCGACATGGCGGCGCACCTTGCGCTGGTCGATCCGCGCGATGCCGTCGTCCAACGGCTTGCGCAGCCGCCGGTGTTCGGCCCCGTCGGCGCCGATGACGTTCGCGCGCCAGCCCATCATCGGCAGCAGACCCGAGTCGGGCGAGACGACCCCGTCGTACATATGGCGCCACTTGCGGCCGTCGCGGGAGTAGATCTGCTCCTGCCGGGTGATGGTCAGCAGCTCCCGGTAGCCCATCACGAGCCAGGCGGGGACGCCCGGTTCGAGCTCCACCCTGGCCACGTTGCCCCACTCGGCGCGGAGTTGGCGGTAGACGGCGCGAGGGTCGGGCGCGCCGACCGCCGCGGAGAGCGGGAGCAGCCCCGTACCGCCGCCGGAGTTGGAGCGGTGCGCCGGGCACCCCGGCGGAGGCGACGTCACCGGCTCGGCGGCGGACGAGGAGGCGGACGCCGGCGCGGGCTTCGGGGCGGGCTTCGGGGCGGAACTCATGAGGCGGTCTCCGGAGTACGTAACAAGCTCGCCGACACATACTCGACAAGGCTGAGCAGGGCGTCGACGGACGACACGTGCTCGCGCGCGTCGCACACCACCACCGGCGTCGCCGGCAACAGGTCAAGCGCGCCGCGCAGTTCGTCCGCGCCGTACTGCTCGCTGTCCGGGAACTGGTTGACGGCGACCGCGAACGGCAGCCCCCGCAGCTCCAGTTGTTCGAGGACGTCGAAGCTGTCCTCCAGCCGTCGGGTGTCCACGATGACGAGGACACCGAGCGCGCCCTCCGCCAGCCCCTCCCACAGGTCCCAGAAGCGGCGCTGCCCGGGTGTCCCGAACAGATAGAGAACCAGGCGGGAGTTGAGGGTGATCCGGCCGAAGTCCATGGCGACGGTGGTCGTCGTCTTCGTACTCATCCCGGCCAGGTCGTCCACGCCGATACTCGCCCGCGTCATCACCTCCTCGGTGCGCAGCGGTTCGATCTCGCTGACCGAGCCGACCAGCGTGGTCTTGCCGACGCCGAAAGCGCCCACGACCAGGATCTTGACGGCCTGCTGGACGGTGTCGGGCAAGTAGCGGTCAGCGGAGCCGACGGAGACCATCCAGTACCTCCTGGAGGAGTTGCGGATCGGGCATGGCGGCCTTGGGCACACCCGAACGGGCGGCCAGATGGCCGCTGTCGACGAGATCGGACGCCAGCACCTTCACCAGGCTGACCGGCAGTTCGAGATGGGCGGCCGCCTCCACGACGGAGAGCAGCCGCTCACACATCCGTACCAGGGCGCGTTCTTCCCTGGTCGCCGAGACCGGCAGGGCGCGTGGAGGAGTGATCGCCACGAGGAGGGTCTCGATGCCTATGGTGTTGCGGGTCGGCCGGGAGCGCCCTTTGGTGATCACGTACGGACGTAACGCGCTGTCCGCGTACGCCTCCTCTCCCGGACCACTCATACGGGGTCCTGGCGCGGCGGGCTGCTCAGGTTGCCCGCGCCGATCTTGATCACCTGCGCCTGCATCTGCTTGGCGACGAGCTTCGGGTCCACCACGGGGCCCGTCACGACGGCGAGATGGGCTCCGTTGGCACTGCGCATGAAGAGGAAGCCGCCGTTGAACTCCACCATCTGCTGGTGTACGGCTCCGCCGTCCTGGCCGAACTCGAGGCCGAGACCGCGGCCGAGGGACTGAAGGCCCGAGCAACTGGCCGACAGGCGCTCGGCGGAGTCCCTGTCCATGCCCTCGGAGCTGGCCAGCAGAAGTCCGTCGGCGCTGAAGACGATCACGCGCTCGACCCCTGGTACGACGGCGACCTCGGCGATCATCCAGCTGCGCTGCTCCGGGTTCTCCACGTAGCTCATAGTCACGTCTGTCCTTCTGGGGGGAGGGGGGTGGCGGACGGGGACACATCGTGCGGGCCCTCGTCGGTGGCGGTGTCCGTGGCGGCGGACTCGCCGGAGGGCGGCAAGGTGCGACCGCCCTCGAAGAACTGCTCCATCCAGTCGCCCGCCTCTTCCGGCGAGCCGGGCGGAGTGACCGCGGTGGGACCCGGGGGCACCGTCGCGGCGCCGGGTTCGTACTCCTCGCGCCGCGAACGGCGCTGCGGGAGGCGAGGTCCTGTGCGCGGCGTGGCGCCGTCAGGGGCGTCGACCGCCGGGGCGGGGGCGGGAGTTGGGGCCTGGGCCGACGGGGGTACGGCGGAGGGGTCCGCGGGGGCCGGGTCGCCGGGCGCGGGCTCCGGGGCGGTTTCCGGCGCGGGCGCATGCGCGGGCGCCGGGACCTCCGGGACCGGCAGCGTCGACGGCAGGACCCGCCCGGCCGGCGTACCGGCGGGCGCCAGCGTGTGCAGTACGTCCACCGGCACCAGGACCACGGCGCGGACACCGCCGTACGGCGAGGGCCCGAGATCGACCTGGAAGCCGTGCCGTTCGGCGAAGCGGCCCACGACCGCGAACCCGGTGCGCGGAATCTCGCCCACGTCGCCGACACCGAGGAGCCGCCGCCCCGAGACGATCTCGCGCGCCTCGGCCAGCCGGTACTCGTCCAGACCGAGGCCGCCGTCGTCCACCTCGATGACGGCGCCGCGCTGCACCGTACGCACGGTCACGGGCACACCGGTCTTCGGCGGCGAGTACTCGGTGGCGTTGGCGAGGAGTTCGGCGACGAGATGGATCAGCGGCTCCACGACGGACGGGGTGACGCCCACGTCCGGGTCGCCGCTGACCTCGACGCGCCGGAAGGCGACGATGCGTCCGGACGCGGCGCGTACGACGTCCACCAGTGCGAGCGGGCGCTGCCACTGCTGGCCGGGCCATTCGCCGCACAGCACCTTGAGGCTCTGCGCGTGCCGCGCCTGCTGGGTGGCCGCGTGGTCCACCAGCATCGTGGTCTCCAGCAGGTCCGCGTCGCCCGGGTAACGGTCGGCGAGACCCGTCACGGCCGCCTGGATCCGGTGCGCGGAGGTCTGCACCCGGCTCGCCAGCTCGACCAGCGAGAGCCGCTGCGACTCCTCGCGGTCGTCGGACGCGTCGGTGACGGCGGTCAGCATCCGGTCGAGCCACTCGGTCACGCCGGGACCCAACTCGTCCTCGGTGTGCGGCGGCTCGGGGACCTTCCCGGTCCGGGAGAGCGCGGCGGGAAGCCGCTTCGTGACGGTGAACTCGACCTCGGCGCGGACCAGTTCGGCCCGGTTCCGGACGTAGCCCTGCCAGTGGGCCTCGCGGCTGTCCAGCTCGGCCTGTACGTCCTTGGCCTCGGCCCGCACCTCCTCGGCCTCCGCCCGTACGCGCTCCGCCTCCGCCCGCCACCGCGCGGCGTCCGAGACGGCCTCACGGTGTCGTCCGCGCAGGAGTTCCATGGCACCGACGACAAGCAGGGCGACCGCTCCGTACGCCACCCCCGCCCAGATGTGTACGCCGACCAGGGGCACCATGCCCGCGGCGAGGGCCAACGGGGTCAGAAGCCGCGTGAGCGGCCACAGGAGCCGTGTCCCCCTGGCGGGCGGGGGTAACGCGGGCGTGGTGGTGGGGGATCGGACCACGGGACAACCTTCGAGTTGACTGACATCGATGTCCGGTCAGTGAGCCGTCCGCGGCGGTTCGCGCGTGGGTGCGCATGCGGGTGACTCGCCAACTACCCCCGAACCAGACATGGTTCGGTGATCGTATATCCGATCGGCATACGGGGGCGGTCACTTCGCGCATACGGGCCGTGACCTGCCCGCTCCGGGCCCCTACTGCATGAAACGCGGCAGCCACTTGGCCTGGTAGTCGGGGTGCCCGGCGTACTCGGCCGCCATCTGCCGTACGACGAAGCCCATCCCCACTGCGCGGCCGGAGGGGAAGTCGTGCTGCGGGCGGTCGACGTCCAGATGCGCGACCTCCGCGTACTCGCCCAGAAGCACCCTGCTCGTCTCGATACGGCGCAGGGTGCGGGCGGGGTCCTGTAGGGCGATGTGGCGGTCGTAGCCCTGCGTCCGCACGCTGAACGAGATGCCGCCCGTGCGGTCGTGTACCTCGCCCGGCGCCTCGGGCGGGCACCGCCACGCCTCACCGCCGGCCGCCCGCGCGACCTGCTCCTCCTCGTCCAGGCGTGCCCGAACAAAGGCCAGCATGTTGGTGTTGTCTGCTCTCACGTCCGGATCCCTCGCCGTGCCGCTCTGCTCGTACTCGTTCTCGTACGAGTAGTCGTTACTTGTTCACGTCCTCCAACAGAGGATGCCGCACGAGGAGGCGGCCGGACGCCGACGGCGGGCGGTTCGGGGCGAAAGGGCGGAGAAAGTGAACGAATCGTCAAATCGTTGACAGGCACATACACCCCTACGATCATCACATTGGTCCGAGGGGCCCGACGCCTCCCGATCCCGTACGCGATGCCCAGGAGCCGACCGTTCCCGGGCGCGGAGAAGGGGTTCCTGAAGGGGCTCGGCCGGCTGGGCGACCGGGTGACGCTGTGGCCCCGCTGGTTCGTCTCGTGGCCCGAACTGCGGCACGAGAGCGACGCGGACTTCTACCGTGCGCGCGCCGACGAGGCGGTGGCGAAGCACACGACCGCGGCGACCACCCCGCTCAAGAACGGCGGGGTGCCGCCCTGGACGTGCGTGATCCCGGTACGCAAGTACCGTGCCGTGGGCGCGGGTTACGTGCTGAGGACCGCCGAGGCGCGGGGCTGGGCGCTGCGCCACGACGAGTGGTCGGACCTGCCGGACGAGCTCCGGCTGCGGCGCGTTCCCGAGGAGCCGGACGCCGCGGTGTCCTGAGGCGCGATGCGGGCCCGCGCTCCCCGCTCAGCGCGTGCTGAGCCAGTGCGGGTCCGGGACCACCGTGAGGACGGCGGAGACAAGCACCACGGCCGCCAGGACGGCCAGTTCGACGCGGGCCGCGACATGGGCGTCCCGGCTGCGGCGGAGGCGTCGGCGCGCCGCCAGGGCGAGGGCGCTCGCCACCGCGACGAGTACGAGCTTCGCGATGAGGACACGCCCGTACGCGGAGGTCACCACGACGTCGGCGGGCAGCCGGCGCAGCGTGGACAGCGTGCCGGTGGCGGCCAGCACTACCAGCGGCCAGACGGCGCCGCGCGCGTAGCGGGCCAGCACCGCGCGGGCGTCCGCCGGAGTGGCGCGCCGCAGCCACATGGTGCGCAGGACATGGCAGAGGCCGCCGGCCCACAGGGAGGCGGCGGTCAGATGGACGACGGTCAGGGCGGTGCCCCACTCCGGCGAGTACGGCTCCGGGTGGGCGCGCAGCGCCTCGGCGAGGATCACCCCGGCGAGCGGCACGAGCGCCCAGCGCGGGCGCCCCGTGCCGACGCAACCGGCGGCGAGCAGGAAGCCGTTGGCCATGACGAGCAGCAGGCCGCCCTCACGGGTGCCGTACGTCGCGGGGATGTCGAGGTCGCTCACCACCGCGAGGACCACGATCTGCCCGGCCGACGCCGCGGCTCCGGCGAGCGCGGCGGGCAGCGCCAGGGTGCGCGGCAGCGGGCCGGAGCGGGCGAGCGCGGCGCCGGCGAGTTCGCCGAGGTGCAGGGCGAGCGCGGCGAAGACGGCGGCGCGCAGGAAGGAGGTGGTGCCGGCGGCGGGGATGCGCAGCTCGCCGGTGCCGCGCGAGGCGAGGCCCGCGCCGTACACCACGACGAGCAGCGCGACGACGGCGCCGCCGCCGACAAGGGCCACCCCCCGCCCCGCGGACCTCACCCCGCCCGGCTCAGGACGGGCCACCGGACAGGGCCCAAGACAGACCCTAGCCCTTGGCGCGGGAGGCCAGGAATTCCTCGAAGGTGAGGAGGCCGTCGCTGTTGGAGTCGTGGGCGTTGATCACGGCCTGGGCGACGGTCTCCGTCACATGGAAGTCGCCGAGCTGGGCCATCGCGCTCTTGTACTCGGCCGCCGTGATCAGGCCGTCCCTGTCCGCGTCGAAACGGTCGAACGCCTTGCGCGCCTCTTCGATGTCCGCCACTGCTTCCGCCCCTTCTTGTGCCCTACTGACAGCGGTCAGATTATCGGCACACCTCCGCCATCCCGGCGGGGGCCCTCAGGGACGGCGGTCGGGGACCCGCATCTCGAACCAGGTCGTCTTGCCGCGCGGCAGCAGATCCACGCCCCACCGGTCCGAGAGCGTGTCCACCAAGGTCAGCCCCCGCCCGCTGGTGTCCAGGTCGCGCACCGGCAGCAGACACGGCAGTCCGCGGGAGGGGTCCCGGACCTCGATGCGCATCCAGCCGCGGCGGCGCAGCATCCGCAGGCCGAAGACGCGCGCGCCGGTGTGGCGTACGGCGTTGCCGACGAGTTCGGAGACGAGCAGCACCGATTCTTCTGCCATTACCGGGGTCAGCGCCCACTGGCGCAGGACCACGATGTGGGTGAGTCTGCGGGCCGCGTACGCGGACTCGGGGCGGGAGGGCAGGCGGACTTCGCCCTCCGTCGGGTTCCCGTACAGTTCGAGCGCTCCGCGCGCCTGTTCGTCCTCGACGGCCGGTGTCAAGCGCGTAGCGGTCCGGTCGCCGCCGTGCCGCGGTTGTTCCATACCCTCAAGGCCCGCCATGTGTCCATCATGGCTGCCCAGGCGGCCTCCCGGGGGCGTTCCGGGGGAATCGGCGCCCCCGAACGGGCCGGCGGGACTATTGGGCTTGGCATATGACCATGGCAGGAAGCCGCCCCTATTACCCATGCTGATCTGCGATAACACGTCACACACGGGTGATCACCAGAGGTGATCGACAGCTCCGCCTTAAGACTGTCTTAAGGCGGAGCCGAAGCGGGCACCGGGTTGACGGACACCCTTTGGTTGTCCAACCGGGCCGGAATCAGAGGAAGTTGGCCTTGCCCGGCCCGTCCTCCACGAAGCTGCGCATACCGCGCTCGCGGTCCTCGGTGGCGAACAGGCCCGCGAACCAGTTGCGTTCGAGCGCGAGCCCCGTCTCCAGATCGGTCTCCAGGCCCGCGTCCACGGTCTCTTTGGCGGCCCGCAGTGCGAGCGCCGGCCCCTGGGCGAGCCTGGTCGCCCACGCGTGCGCCTCTTCGTACACGTCGTCGGCCGGTACGACGCGGTCCACGAGCCCCAGCGTGAGCGCCTCGGCGGCCTTCACCTGGCGGCCCGTGAAGATGAGGTCCTTCGCCTTGGAGGGGCCGATCAGCCGGGCGAGCCGCTGGGTGCCGCCCGCGCCCGGGATCAGGCCGAGCAGGATCTCGGGCTGGCCGAGCTTCGCGTTGTCGGCGGCGATCCGGAAGTCGGCGCAGAGCGCCAACTCGCAGCCGCCGCCCAGCGCGTAGCCCGTGACGGCGGCGACCACGGGCTTGGGGATGCGCGCCACGGCCGTGAACGACTCCTGGAGGGCCCGGGAGCGTACGACCATCGCCGCGTGGTCCATGTCGCGCATCTCCTTGATGTCCGCGCCGGCGGCGAACACCTTCTCGCCGCCGTAGAGGATCACGGCCCGTACGTCGTCGCGGGCGCCCGCCTCCGCCGCCAGTTCACGGAGGCGGTCCTGGATCGCGATGTTCAACGCGTTCATGGGCGGGCGGTCGAGCCGGATGGTGCCGACGCCGTCGGAGACTTCGAGATTCACAGATGACATACGAGGCACATTAGGGCGTGTGGTGGCACACGCCCCAGCCCCTGACACGCGGAAGGGCCCGGCGCACCTGGTCCTGGTGCGCCGGGCCCCCGGGCCCTGAAGTGATCCCCCGCGTCCCCCGGGTGGACTACTTCTGCCACTCCGCCCAGGACATGTTCCAGCCGTTGAGGCCGTTGTCCGGGGCGATGTCCTTGTCGTTGGAGTTCTTCACGATCACCACGTCGCCGATGATCGACTGGTCGTAGAACCACGCGGACGGCATGTTCTTGTCGTAGCCGCCGCGCACGTCGCGCAGTCCGACGCACCCGTGGCTGACGTTGGCCGACCCGAACGTCCCCGCGGACGCCCAGTAGTTGCCGTGGATGAAGGTGCCCGAGGTGGACAGCCGCATCGCGTGCGGCACGTCCTTGATGTCGTACTCACCGCCGAAGCCCACCGTGGCGCCGTTCATCCGCGTCACCTTGTGCTTCTCGCTGATGACCATCTGGCCGTTGTACGTCGTGGTCGACGGCGCGCCGGCCGTGATCGCGACCTTCTTGATCTGCTTGCCGTCCTTGACGACCTTCATGGTCTTGGCCTTGGCGTCGACCGTGGAGACCATGGAGCGGCCGATGGTGAACTTCACCGTCTTGGCCTGCTCGCCGTACACGCCGGGCCGTCCCTCGACACCGTCGAGGTTGAGCTCCACCGTCACCTTCGTGCCCGCCGCCCAGTACTTCTCGGGCCGGAAGTCGAGACGGTCGTTGCCGAACCAGTGGCTCTCGACGGGCACCGACGGCTCGGCGGTCACCTTGATGGCCTTCTCCACGGCCTCGGGATCGGTGATCCCCCGGGTGAAGTTGAGCGAGACCGGCATCCCGACGCCGACCGTCGAGCCGTCCTCGGGGGTGTAGTGACCGATGAAGGTGTTCTTCGGTACGAGGGTGGTGAAGGTGGTGTCCTTCGCCGAGACCCGGCCGTCCGAGTCCTTGGCGATCGCGTGCACCGAGTACTTGGTGGCGCCGGCCAGATGACGGGCCGGCTCCCAGGCCGTCCCGCCGGCGGCTATCTTGCCGTCGACCGCGTTGCCCTTGCTGTCCTCGACGGTGACGGTCGTCAGCTTGCCCTTGCTAGCCGTGATCTTCAGTGCGCCGCTCGTCGCGACCGACTTCGCGCCGTCCTCGGGAGCGACCGTCACGACCGCCTGCGACGCGGCGTTCTTGACCTTGCCGCCGCCCTTGTCGTTCTTGCCGTCACCGCTGTCGTCGGATCCGCCGCCCCCACCGCACGCCGTCACGAACAGGAGCAGGCCGCCCAGCGCGAACGCCGTCAGCCCTCTGCCCCGTCCCCGGCCGGCCTTCGCCGATGTCCCCGAAATCGGCTGCCCGTTCAATGGTCGTCTCCCCTCACACGGCCGGGCCCCGCCACGGCCTCGGAGCCGGGTGCGAACGACGCACGACCGGGCTCCACACCCCCGCGCGCTTTGCTCGCGCGCACGGCGCTAGATAATCACACCGCGAGCCGTCCCGGACTCCCCGGGAATGTCACTGTTCCGTTCCAACGTTCCCTGGAGTCAAGGACGGTCACGCAGGTGAGGGCGGGTGCGCGAGAGGCGTACGGTCCGTTCCGCTCAGCGGGCGGGCGCCGAACCGGCCTTCCACTTCCGCCAGTCGAGGTTCCAGCCGCTCAGTCCGTTGTCCGGATCGACGGTCCTGTCGGCCGAGTTGACCACTTCCACGACATCGCCGACGAGCGTCCTGTCGAAGAACCAGCCCGCCGGGGTGTCCGCGCTGCCGCCCTTGACGTCGCGCAGACCGACGCAGCCGTGACTGACGTTCCGTGCGCCGAACGTGTCAGGTGTGGCCCAGTAGTTGCCGTGCAGGAAGGTCCCCGACGTCGTCAGGCGCAGCGCGTGCGGCACGTCCTTGATGTCGTACTCACCGCCGAAGCCCACCGTGGCGCCGTCCATCCGCGTCATGTCGTACAGCTCGCTGACGACCATCTTCCCGTTGTACGTCGTGGTCTTGGGCGCCCCGGCCGTGATCGGCACAGTCGAGACCAGCGCACCGTCGCGCCGTACCTCCATGGTGTGCTTCGCCGCGTCGACCAGGGACACCTGGGAGCGGCCGACGGTGAAACCGACGGTCTTCTCCTGGATGCCGAAGACCCCCGGAGCCGCCTGCACGTCGCGCAGCCGCAGATCGACGGTGACCTTGGTGCCCGGTCTCCAGTACTCCCGGGGGCGGAAGTCCAGGCGCTGCCCGCCGAACCAGTGGCCGACGATCTCGACCGGCGGGTCGGAGGTGACGCGGATGGCGCGCTGGACCTCGGCGCGGTTCACGACCTTCCGGTTGAAGTCGAAGGAGACGATCATGCCGGTGCCGACGGTGGAGCGGTTCTCGGGTTTGAAGTAGCCGATGAAACGGTGCTTCGGTACGGCCGTGGTGAAGGTCGAGTGCCGGGCCGAGCGGCGGCCCTCACCGTCGACGGCGACGACGTCGACGCTGTACTTGGCGGCAAGCACGACGTTCGCGTCCGCCTCGGGCTTCCACACCAGCCCGTCGTCGGAGATCTTTCCCGGCAGCTCGGTGCGCTGCGCGTTCTCGACCTGCGCGACCTCGACGCGCTCCAGCCGGCCGTCCGGGACTTTCACCTCGATCCGGTCGCCGCGTTTGATGTCCTTGGCCCCGTCCTCGGGACTGATCCGGATCGTGTCCCCCGGCGCGCGGGACTTGCTCTCGGTGAAGGTCTCGCCGGTGCAGCCTGTCAGCCCGGCCAGCGTCGCCATCAGTCCTGCCCATGTCAGGACGGCGGCCATGCCGGTCCCTGTCCGCTTCAGTACATGTGTCACGACCCGCCCAACGACGACCCCCCTCGGGGGGAAACGTGAGTGCGGGCCGTCCGGCGGGCAGAACACCTGGGAGGACCGCGCGGGGGGAGTCATGGCCGGGACGCCGTGACCGCCGGACGCACGGGGCCGGAGAGCCGGGAGGCCTGACAGGTGGCGAGCGCAGCCGAGCAGGAGACAGTGCGGGAACCGGTCCCGGATCCGATGATGGATCATGTGAGAGATCCGGCCGTGGAGGGCGAGAAGCGCACGGGAAGCAGGGCGGAGGCCGCCGGGGACGCGGCGTCCGCCGCTCCCCCGCCCGAGGTGTGGCCGGGCGCGCCGACACCGCTGGGGGCGCGCTTCCGGGTCGGTCCCGACGGGGTCGCGGGGACGAACTTCGCCCTGTGGGCGGCGGGCGCCGAGGCCGTGGAGCTGTGCCTCTTCGACGACGGCGCCGACGCGGCCTCTGTAGGAGGCGGCCTGGTGGAGACCCGTCTGCCCCTGACCGAGCTGACACACGAGATCTGGCACGGCTTCGTGCCCGGCGTACGCCCCGGACAGCGGTACGGCTTCCGGGTGCACGGCCGCTGGGACCCCTGGACGGGCGCCCGCTGGAACCCGGCGAAGCTGCTGCTCGACCCGTACGCGCGCGCCGTCGACGGCGACTTCGCGCTGCCGCCCGAGGTGTACGGCCATGTGCGTGACTGGCCGCAGCAGCAGGTCGCGGACACGGTGCGCGACGAGCACGACTCGGCGCCGTACGTCCCCAAGGGCGTCGTCGTCCACGACGACTCCCCCGACGACGAGTGGGCCGACGACCGGCGCCCCAAGACGCCCTGGGCGGACACGGTCATCTACGAGCTGCACGTACGCGGCTTCACCATGCGCCATCCGGGCATCCCCGACGAGCTGCGCGGGACGTACGCGGGCCTCGCCCACCCGGCGGCGATCGAGCATCTCGTACGGCTCGGGGTGACCGCGGTCGAGCTGCTGCCGGTGCACCAGTTCGCGCACGAGGACCATCTGCTGCGGCGCGGACTGCGCAACTACTGGGGCTACAACTCCATCGGCTACTTCGCCCCGCACGCCGCCTACGCCGCGGGCGGCACCCGCGGCCGGCAGGTCGACGAGTTCAAGCGGATGGTGCGCGCCCTGCACGCCGCCGGGATCGAGGTCATCCTCGACGTCGTCTACAACCACACGGCGGAGGCGGGCGAGCTCGGCCCGACGCTGTCGCTGCGCGGCATAGACAACCGCGGCTACTACCGCCTCCAGCCCGACGCCCGCCGTTACGCCGACTACACGGGCTGCGGCAACACCCTCGACGTCGTCCAGCCGCAGGTCCTGCGGCTGGTCACGGACTCGCTGCGGTACTGGGTCACCGAGATGGGTGTCGACGGTTTCCGCTTCGACCTGGCGGCGGCGCTCGCCCGCTCCATGCACGACGTCGACATGCTGTCGCCCTTCCTGGCGGTGATCGCGCAGGACCCGGTGCTGCGCCGCGTGAAGCTCATCGCCGAGCCGTGGGACGTCGGCGCCGGCGGCTACCAGGTCGGGGCGTTCCCGCCGCTGTGGACGGAGTGGAACGACCGCTACCGGGACGCCGTACGCGACTTCTGGCGCGGCGCCACGCCCGACGTACGGGACCTGGGGTACCGGCTGTCCGGGTCGAGCGACCTGTACGCGTGGGGCGGGCGGCGGCCGTACGCCTCCGTCAACTTCGTCACCGCGCACGACGGCTTCACGCTGCGCGACCTCGTCAGTTACGAGCGCAAGCACAACGAGGCCAACGGCGAGGGCAACAGGGACGGCACGGACGACAACCGCGCGTGGAACTGCGGCGTGGAGGGCGAGAGCGACGACCCCGCGGTCAACGCGCTGCGCCGGCGCCAGCTGCGCAACCTGCTCACCACCCTGCTGCTGTCGGCGGGTGTGCCGATGATCGTCGCGGGCGACGAGATGGGCCGTACACAGGGCGGCAGCAACAACGCGTACTGCCAGGACAACGAGACCAGCTGGCTCGACTGGTCGCTGCTCGACCAGCCGGGCTCCTACGGCCTCTACCGGCTCACCAGACGGCTGCTGGCCCTGCGGCACGCCCATCCGGTGCTGCGCCGCCGCGCGTTCTTCTCCGGCCGCGCGCAGGCGCCGGAGGGGCTGCGCGATCTGGCGTGGTTCCGGTCCGACGGGAAGGAGATGACCGAGCGGGACTGGTACGCGCCCGCGTCGACGCTCGCGCTGTTCCTGTCCGGGCGCGACATCCCGGGGCGCGACGCGCGCGGGCAGAAGATCACCGACGACAGCTTCCTGGCGGTCCTGCACTCGGGCGGTGAGCCGGTGGACTTCGCGCTGCCGGGCGAGCCCTGGGCCCGGTCGTACGAGCTGGTGGTCGACACCTCGCTGGAGGACCAGGACGAGGAGCCGGGGACGGTGCTCGGCGGGGGGACGGTCACGAGCGTCCCCGCGCGGTCGGTGCTGCTGCTGCGGGTACGGGGGTGAGCGGGGCCCTCCTTAGGAGGAGTCCCCGGGCCGGGGCCGCCGGGCGGATCGGCCGAGGATCTTGCGGTCGTATCCGACGGCGACCGCCGCCGCCCGGTCCTTGACGCCCAACTTGGCGAAGATATGGGTGAGATGCGTCTTCACCGTCGCCTCGCTGATGAACAGCTCGGCGGCTGTCTCCCGGTTCGACGTGCCGCGCGCGACGAGTTCGAGGACCTCGCGCTCGCGCGCCGAGAGCGGTTCGTCGCCGGTGGCGGGCTTACGGACCCGGGAGACCAGCCGGGACGCGACGGCCGGTGACAGGACGGTACGTCCCTCGGCAGCCGCCCGTACCGCCGTGAACAGCTCGTCGCGCGGAGCGTCCTTGAGGAGATAGCCGGTGGCGCCCGCCTCGATCGCGGGGATGGTGTCGGAGTCCGTGTCGTACGTGGTGAGGACGAGGACCCTGGCGCGGGCGCCGCGCGCGGTGAGCGCCGCGATGGCGTCCACGCCGCCGCCGTCCGGCATCCGCAGATCCATCAGGACGACGTCCGGGTCCAGCCGGAAAACCAACTCGACACCCTCGACGCCGCCGGACGCCTCGCCAAGCACCTCGAAGCCCGCAGCAGATTCGAACATGCCACGCAGACCGTCCCGTACGACGGGATGGTCATCGACGACGATCAGGGTGATGGTCCGCTGCTGCATGACGGACCAAAGGTACGCGAGCGGACACGGCCGTGCCCCCGCCCTTCTCCGACTCGACGGTGACGGTGCCGGCGATGCGCTCCGCGCGGGCGCGCATGCCGCCGAGACCGAAGCCGTTCGAACCGGAGCGCGGGCGCGGCACGAGCGGGTCGAAGCCGCAGCCGTCGTCCCGTACGTCGAGGGAGACCTCGTCGCCCATGTACGAGAGGGTGACGCCGGCCCGGTGGGCGCGGGCGTGCTTGGCCGTGTTCGCGAGGGCCTCCTGGGCGATGCGCAGCAGGGTGGCGGCGACCTCGTCGTGCAGGGCCTCCTCGGTGCCGGTGACGGTGAACCTGGCCTCCACACCGGTACGCGCGCCCCAGTCGGCGACCGCCTTCCCGAGAGCCTCGGCGAGGGAGTCGTGGTCCAGTTCGGCCGGGCCGAGGTTGTGCACGGAGCGGCGCGCCTCACCGAGGCTGTGGCGGGCGAGGGCGGCGGCCCGGGTCAGATGCTCGCGGGCGACCTCCGGATCGGGGGTGGCGGAGACCACCTGGAGCTGGGCGATGATGCCGGCCAGCCCCTGGGCGATCGTGTCGTGGATCTCGGCGGCGAGCCTGCGCCGCTCGTCGGCGACACCCGCCTCCCGGGCCTGGACGAGAAGCTGGGCGTGCAGGCCGGCGTTCTCGGCCAGGGCCTGTTCGAGGCGGGCATTGGCCTGTTCGAGCTGGGTGATGGTCCTGGCCCGTTCTTCGGCGATCTCGGCCTCCCTGCGGCCGAGATGCCCGAAGACGAGCGTGAGGGTGCCGTTGAGCAGCAGCAGTCCGCCGAACAGGACCCACTGGAGGGCCCCGTCGGGTGGCAGCCCGCCCGACTGCGCGCCCGCCATGGTGACGGAGGTGACGAGAAACCCCGCGCGGACGGCGCGTTTCGGCAGGAGGAACGGGGTGTCGAAGTAGCCGAGGACGGCGTAGATCGAGAACAGCGGGTTGAGCCAGGTCAGGACGGCGGCGGTGCCGGTCCGTACGACGTAGTACAGCAGGCCCGCGGCCGACGGCTCGCGCATGCGCAGCGGCTGACCGTGCCCGGTCCTGCCCCACCACAGGTGGAGTACGACGGCGACGACGACCAGCGCGCCGGCCAGATACGTCTCGGTGCGGGTCATGCCGAAAGCGTCCACGCTGAACGCCGAGATCACGGTGGAGAGCGCCAGAAGGCCGTACGGGCCGAGCCGGTAGAACTGCTCCCACCGCTCCTCCACGGAGGCGGCCGGGCTCGCCGCTTCGGCTGCTTTCATCCCCATCGTGACAGTGTGCCCCGGCCGCCATCCGGTGGTCGTGGTCATTCCCACCGGAACCAGCGGGCGGCGCCCGCAGTCAGCAGGGCCGCCCACAGCGCCATCACGGCCAGGTCGGCCCAGTGCGGCCAGCCGCCTCGCATCGCGGCGTCCAGGGCCTCGGACGCGGCTCCCATGGGCGAGTAGCCGACGATGTCCCGCAGCAGGTCGGGCATCGTCTGGACGGGCAGCCAGACACCCGCCGTGAACATCGACGGGAAGAACAGGGCCGAGCCGATGGCCTGGCCGGCCCGCTGGGTCGGGGCGATGGCGCAGACCAGACCGCCCATGGCCAGGGCGCCCGCCGTCGCGAGGAGCAGCGCCAGCAGATAGCCGGCGATGTTCCCCGGCAGCTCCACGCCGAAGGCGATCCTGCCGACGGCGATCACCAGTGCGGCCGAGGCGAAGGCGCCGCCGCCGAGCAGGACGATCTGCGACATGAGCAGGGTGGCGGGCCGTACGGGAGTGGTGGACATACGGCGCAGGATGCCGCGCTCGCGGTAACCGATCAGGATCGGCGGCATGGCCTGGAGTCCGGCCATGATCACAGCGAGTAGGGCGGCGACGGGGACGTACAGGTCGATGATCCGCCGGCCGCCGAGCTCGGGGTCGGCGTCGTCGAAGCCCGGGATCAGCCCGAGGATGACCATCAGGAGGGTCGGGAAGGCGATGATCCAGAAGAGCACGCCCGGCTCGCGGGTCATCAGGCGCGCCTCGGTCTTGAGGACGGCGGTGGAGGCGGAGGCCATGTCAGACCCTCTCTTCGGGATGCGCGGCGGCGGCCGTGGCCGTACCGGGGGCGGGCGCTGTCTCGGTCTGGGTCTCGGGGGCGGTCTCCGGGGCGGTCTCGGTCAGGTCGAGGAACGCGTCGTCCAGCGTCGCCTCGGTGACCCGGAGCTGATGGGCGGTGATGCGGTGGCGGGCGAGCAGGGTGATCACCGCGTTGACGGTCTCGTCGGTGCCGTTGATGACGATCCGGCCACCCTGCGTCTCCACCGACGCCGCCTTGGGCAGCGCGGCCAGTTCCTCGCTCCGCAGCGGCTCCGACGGCGTGAACGAGATGACGGTGGACGCCGTCGAGCGCGCGATCAGCCCGGACGGTGTGTCGAGCGCGGCGACCTTCCCCCGGTCGATCACGGCGATCCGGTCGCAGAGCCGCTGGGCCTCCTCCATGAAGTGGGTGACCAGCAGCACCGTCACCCCCGAGTCCCTGATCTCCTCGATCAGACGCCAGGTGTCGCGGCGGGCGCGCGGGTCGAGACCGGTGGTCAGTTCGTCCAGTACGACCACGCGCGGGCCGCCGATCAGGGACAGCGCGATGAACAGGCGCTGTTTCTGGCCGCCGGAGAGCTTCGCGAAGCGGGTCGAGAGCTTCTCCTCCAGACCGAGGCGGCCGGCCAGCGGGCGCCAGTCGACGGGCTTCGGATAGAACGCGGAGTACAGCTCAAGGGCCTCGCGCACCGTCAGCTTCGCCTGGAGTTCGCTCTCCTGGAGCTGGGCGCCGAGAATCTCGGTGACCTGCCGGTGGTCGCGGACCGGATCGAGTCCGGCCACGCGGACCGTGCCGGCGTCGGGGACCCTGAGGCCCTCGACGCACTCGACGGTCGTCGTCTTGCCCGCACCGTTGGGACCGAGAATCCCGAAGATCTCGCCCTCTTCGACTCCGAAGTCGACACCGTCGACGGCGGGCTTTCCCCCGTAGGCCTTGCGCAGACCTCTGACTTCAATGATCGCCATGCCGGAAGGATGCCTCCGTACGGAGGGGAGCGGCATCGGCCATCGCGCTCGACCTCGTATCAACCGATCGGATGATGCCGAGGGCTGCCGAGGGGCAGCCGACGGGCTGTCGGCCCGCTGCCGACCCGCTGTCGACGTCAGCCGGAAATCGGTGGGCAGTGTCAGTGGTGAAACGTAGGCTCGCCCCTGATGCCGACCTCCGAAGATGTACCGACCAAGGACCACTCCGACGTCCGGAACCGCTCCGCCGTGCGCTCGCTGCTGAGGCTGTGGCCGTACGTGCGGCCCGTACGCGTACGCCTGTTCAGCGCGGCGTTCGTCGCGGTGCTGGCCTCGTGCATGGGGCTGGTGATCCCCCTCGTACTGAAGTGGATGGTGGACGGCCCGATCGCGGACGGCGACAAGGGTGGCATCTGGCTCGGCGCGCTGTATCTGCTGCTGCTCGGCATCTTCGAGGCCTGTCTCTTCGGCTTCCGGCGGTGGCTGGTGGCGAGGCCGCTGGCGGGGGTCGAGGCGGCCATGCGGGCGGATCTCTACCGGCATCTCCAGAGGCTGCCGATCGCTTTCCACGACCGGTGGCCCTCGGGCCAGCTGCTGTCGCGCGGCACGACGGATCTGATGCTGCTGCGGATGTTTCTGGCCTTTCCGCTGACCTTCCTGCTGGTGAACGCGACGACGATCCTGGTCGGATTTCTGATTCTGCTGATGCAGGAGTGGACTCTGGGGCTGGTGCTGCTGGCGCCCGTGGTGCCGCTGGTCATCCTCTGTTCGCTCTTCGAGGCGAAGTACTCACTGGTCGCGCGCAAGGCGCAGGACCAGGTGGGCGATCTGACGACGGTGGTCGAGGAGAGCGTTCTCGGCATCCGGATCGTGAAGGGCTTCGGCAGGCACCGCAGCCAGGCCCTCGCCTTCCGGGCGCTCGCGGAGCGGCTGCGCGGTACGGAGCTGGGCAAGGCCCGGCTGCTGGCGGGCATCTGGGCGCTGATCATGGTCATCCCCGAGGTGGCGATCGGCGCGGCGCTGGTGCTGGGCACGGTCCAGGTCGCCGACGGGCATCTCTCCACCGGCACGCTGGTCGCCTTCCTGTCGACGGCGCTGGCGCTGCGCTGGCCGGTGGAGTCGATCGGATTCCTGCTGGCGATGAGCCAGGAGTCGGCGACCGCGACGGAGCGGTACTTCGAGGTGATGGACACCAAGGAGGAGACGGCGGACGCGGAAGGGCCGGCGGGGTCGGCGGGCGGGGAGTCGGACGGACTGCGCTTCGAGGGCGTGTCGTTCCGGTATCCCGACGCGAAGGCCGGGTCCGTGCCCGTACTGGCCGAGGTGGATCTGCACATCAGGTCCGGCGAGACGATGGCCCTTGTCGGCGCGACGGGCTCGGGGAAGACGACGCTCACCGCGCTGGTGCCGCGGCTGCACGAGGTGACGGGCGGGCGGATCACGCTCGACGGCGAGGACATCACGTCGATGCCGCGCCAGCGGCTGCGGGAGCTGGTGTCGGTGGCCTTCGAGGAGCCGACGCTCTTCTCGGCGACGGTCGGCGACAACGTCCGGATGGGCGCGGAGAGCGCCGATGACGCGGCGCTGCTGAGGGCGCTGGACGTGGCGCAGGCCGACTTCGTCCGGGACTTGCCGCAAGGGGTGCACACGGAGGTCGGCGAGCAGGGTCTCAGCCTCTCCGGCGGCCAGCGCCAACGGCTGGCGCTGGCACGGGCGGTGGTGGGCAGACCACGCTTCCTGGTGCTGGACGACCCGCTGTCGGCGCTCGACGTCCACACGGAGGCGCTGGTGGAGGCGGCCCTGCGCCGGGTGCTGGAGGAGACGACGGCGCTGGTCGTGGCGCACCGCCCGTCGACGGTGATGCTGGCGGACCGGGTGGCACTGATCTCTGACGGCCGGATCACGGCGGTGGGGACGCACCAGGAACTGCTGCGGAGCAACGCGGAGTACGCGTGGCTGATGTCGGGAGCGGACGCGGAGGGCGCTGCCGCGCGCGAGGCCGGGAGCGACACGGTGGCGGAAGCCGTCGAGGGGAGCATGCGATGACGTCGTCACCACCAACCACGAACACCGGCCGACCGGGCGGGGGCGACGAGGGGCCGCCCGCCGCCGAGGCGGCTGCCTCCACCGACGCGGGTGTCGGTAGCGACGTGAGCGAGAGAAACGGCACGCGTACGGAATCGGTTCCGGACACCGACAGCCCGGCGGGCACGCCAGCCAACACGGGGCCCACCGGAACCGATGCCGGCGCCCGCGCGAAGCACGGCGTCCCAACCGGGGCCAACCCCGGCCCCGGCACACGCCCCACCGCGACCAACAGCCCGGCAGGCACGCCCACCGACAACGTCGGCGGTGCGAAGCACGGCGTCCCCACGGGGACCGCGACCGACACCAGCACACGCCCCACCGCCGCCACCGAGGCTGGGCCACGCGCCACCCCGGTCAACGGCCCGACGGAAGCTCCCACCGAGGCCGGGCAGACGAACGGCAGCACGGGCGGCAGCGGCGCGCGTACGGAAACCGACCCCGACGGCGGCACCCGCCCAACCGCGGCCACGGACAACGGCGCCCTCGCGAAGCGCGACGCCCGCACCGGGGTCGCACGCGCGACCACGACCGGCGCCCCCGCGGGAGCCGTTCCCGCCCCGGCCGACGGCCAGGCCGACGCCCCCACGGGGACCCGTACCGTCACCGTCGCCTTCCAGGAGCCCGTGGTCGATGCGGCCGTTGGGCGTCAAGTCGGGGGCCCGGAAGGGGATCCCTTCGCGCAGGACGCGTTGCCCGCTCCTCGTGGAGCCACCGGTGCGTTGCTGCGGTCGTTGTTGCGGGAGCGGCGGGGGCGGGTCGTCGTCGCCGCGCTGTTGTTGCTCCTTCAGCAGGCCGCCGTGCAGGCGGGCCCGCTGCTCGTCGCGTACGCCATCGACCGCGGCGTGCCCGCCTTCCGGGCAGACGACAACGGCCCGCTGATCGCCGTCGCCGTCGGCTATCTGCTCTGTGCCGCCGGAGCCGGGATCTTCCAGTACGCCTTCATCCGGGCATCCGCCCGCGTCAACCAGGACGTGCTGCTCGATCTGCGCGGCCGGATCTTCCGTCATGCCCAGGCACTCAGCGTGGACTTCCACGAGCGCTTCACCTCCGGCCGGCTCATCTCCCGTTCCACCACGGACGTCGAGTCGCTGCGCGAACTGCTCGCCGAAGGGCTCCAGGAGCTCATCGGCGTCATCCTCGCCTTCGTCTACATCTCGGCGATGCTGCTCTATCTGGACCTCGGCATCGGCGGACTGGCCGTTCTCTCCTTCGTACCGCTGTACGCCCTGGTCCGGCTCTATCAGCACCGGGCCGGCAGCATCTTCGCCAAGCGCTCCACCGCCATCGCCGCTGTCATCGTGAAGTTCGCGGAGACGATGAACGGCATCCGTCCCGTTCAGGCGTTCCGCCGCGAGCCCGCCAACGACGCCGACTTCCACGCCCTCAACCACCACCACGAGCGCACCAACGGCGACGCCATCCTCGAAATGGCGCGGTACGTGGTGGGTTCACGCCTCGTCGCGAACATCTCCGTCGCCGGGATCGTGCTGTGGGGCGCCTACCGGGTGGCCGAAGGCACGCTCGCCCTCGGGGTGCTCGCCGCGTCGGTGCTGTTCCTGCGGAGGCTGTACGACCCGATCGACCGGCTCGGGATGTTCCTCAACTCCTACCAGTCGGCCGCCGCCTCGCTGGAGAAGATCGCCGGTCTGCTGGCCCAGACCCCGTCAGTGCCGGAGGCGGCGGACCCCCGCCCGCTGCCGGAGCTGACGGGCGGACACCCGGGCCGGGAGGTCGTGTTCGACTCGGTCAGCTTCTCGTACCGTACGGGCGGTGAGGTCCTGCCCCGCTTCGACCTGACGATCCCGGCCGGCCAGACCGTCGCCGTCGTCGGCTCGACCGGCGCGGGCAAGTCGACACTGGCCAAGCTGCTGGCCCGGTTCTACGACCCCACCGCGGGCCGTGTCCTGCTCGACGGCACCGACCTGCGCGACCTGGACACCCCCGAACTGCGGCGCGGCGTCGTGATGGTGACCCAGGAGGCGTTCCTCTTCTCCGGCACGGTCGCCGAGAACATCGCGATCGGCCGTCCCGACGCCTCGCGCGACGAGATCGAGCGCGCCGCGAAGGCCATCGGCGCGCACGACTTCATCAGTGGTCTGCCCGAGGGGTACGACACGGACGTACGGAAGCGGGGCGGCCGGATCTCGGCCGGTCAGCGCCAACTGGTGGCCTTCGCCCGCGCGTTGCTCGCCGACCCTTCCGTACTGATCCTGGACGAGGCGACGAGCTCGCTCGACATTCCCGGTGAGCGCGCCGTGCAGCGTGCGATGGACACGGTGCTCAACGGCCGTACGGCGGTGGTCATCGCGCACCGCCTGTCGACGGTGGAGATCGCCGACCGGGTGCTCGTGATGGAACACGGCCGCATCGTGGAGGACGGCTCGCCATCCGAACTGATCGGCGGCGTGGGCCGGTTCGCGGGCCTGCACCGCGCCTGGCGGGACAGCCTGGCCTGACGCCGGGCGCCGGGGCCGACCCCGGCGCCCTCCGCCCCCGCCGGGATGCCGCGCCCGGCCCGCCGGCGGGCCGGAATTCTGACCGCCCGGCGTACGCCCGCGTAACACCGCCGCAACAGCGCGGCAGATTTCGCTTAACGAACACGGCACTTCGCGCAGCGGACGATTTCCGGCCAACTTCTTGACGCGCTCCTGACAGATGGGCCGGATTCCTGGGACTCTTCCCCCGTTCTGAGCACCACCGTTCCGCAGCTCATGCTCCGCAGCTCGTGCTCCACCTTGCTCTCCTGCACTGTCCGGGCCGCCCACCCGAGCATGGTCCGGTACCCCCCTCGCAGAAGGAGTTCGCGTGAGACCCACGCCCAGCCGTCGTATCACCGCGACCGGCGCTCTGATCGCTGTCACAGCCCTTCTCGCCGTCGGCGTCCAGGCCGGCACCGCCGCCGCCGCCCCCGACACGGCCCCCTCGGCGCCGGTCGCCGGCAAGGCCGACCCCGGCGCGCTCCCCAAGGCCCTCTCCCCCGCCCAGCGCGCCGAGCTGATACGCGAGGCGAACGCCACCAAGGCGGCGACGGCGGACGAACTCGGCCTCGGCGCCGAGGAGAAGCTCGTCGTACGCGACGTCGTCCAGGACCGTGACGGCACCACGCACACCCGCTACGAGCGCACCTACGCCGGCCTCCCCGTCCTCGGCGGTGACCTCGTCGTCGCCACCACGAAGGCGGGCGCCACCCAGGCGGTCACCAAGGCCTCCAGGACGGCCCTCAAGTCGGTCGACGTCAACGCCGACGTGCCGGCCGCGGCGGCGGAGAAGCAGGCGCTCTCCGCGGCGAAGGCGGAGGGCTCGACCAAGGCCGCGGCCGACCGCGCGCCGCGCAAGGTCGTCTGGCTCGCGGAGAACACGCCGACCCTGGCGTACGAAACGGTCGTCGGCGGTGTCCAGAAGGGCGGCACCCCGAACGAGCTGCATGTCGTGACCGACGCCGCCACCGGCGAGAAGCTCTTCGAGTGGCAGGGCGTCCACGAGGGCACGGGCAACACCCAGTACAGCGGTCAGGTCACGCTCGGCACGGCCCCGTCGTTCACGCTGACCGACACGGGCAGGGGCAACCACAAGACGTACAACCTGAACCGCGGTTCATCCGGCACCGGCACCCTCTTCTCCGGCCCGGACGACATCTGGGGCAACGGCTCCCCCTCCAACGCGGAGACCGCCGGCGCGGACGCGCACTTCGGCGCGGCCCTCACGTGGGACTACTTCAAGGACGTGCACGGCCGCACCGGCATCAGGGGCGACGGCGTCGGCGCGTACTCGCGCGTGCACTACGGCAACAACTACGTCAACGCCTTCTGGCAGGACAGCTGCTTCTGCATGACGTACGGCGACGGCTCGGGCAACTCGAAGCCGCTGACCTCCATCGACGTGGCCGCCCACGAGATGTCGCACGGCGTCACCTCGAACACCGCGGGCCTCATCTACAGCGGTGAGTCCGGTGGCCTCAACGAGGCGACCTCCGACATCTTCGCCGCCGCCGTCGAGTTCAAGGCCGCCAACGCCCAGGACGTCGGCGACTACCTGGTCGGCGAGAAGATCGACATCAACGGCAACGGCACCCCGCTGCGCTACATGGACAAGCCCAGCAAGGACGGGGCGTCCAAGGACTACTGGTACTCGGGCATCGGCAACGTCGACGTCCACTACTCGTCGGGCCCGGCGAACCACTTCTTCTACCTCCTCTCGGAGGGCAGCGGCGCCAAGACCGTCAACGGCGTCAGCTACGACTCGGCGACGTCCGACGGACTGCCGGTGACCGGCATCGGCCGGGACAAGGCCGAGCAGATCTGGTTCAAGGCGCTCACCACGAAGTTCACCTCCACGACGAACTACGCGGCGGCCCGCACCGGCACGCTCGCGGTCGCCGGTGAGCTGTACGGTACGTCGAGCGCCGAGTACAAGTCGGTCGCCGACGCGTGGGCCGGTATCAGCGTCGGCACCCGCCCCGGCGGCAGCGGCGGCACGGTCTACGAGAGCACCGGCGCCGTCGCGATCCCGGACAACGGTGCGGCGGTCACCTCGACCGTCAACGTCACGGGCCGTACGGGCAACGCGCCCGCCGCCCTCCCGGTCGGCGTGGACATCACGCACACCTGGCGCGGTGACCTGGTCGTGGATCTGGTCGCCCCGGACGGGACGGTCTACCCGCTGAAGAGCGCGAGCAGCGGTGACTCGGCGGACGACGTCGTGGAGACGTACAACGTCAACGCCTCGTCGGAGGCGGCCAACGGCGCCTGGAAGCTGCGGGTGCAGGATGTCGCCTCGCAGGACACGGGACGCATCAACAGCGTGAAGCTCACGTTCCCTTGAGTGTCTCGCTGACGGGCCTCGCCCCGTCGGCACGCTGAGATGACAGAGGCCGCCCGGGTCCTGAGGACCCGGGCGGCTCCGTCGTTCCGTACGGCCGTGCACACGTGCGATGTCCCGGCCCACCCGCTCGAAGGCGCGCCCGAAGGAGCGGGCCGGGAACCGGCCGGTGTGGAACTCCCGCGCGCACCCTGGGTCAAGGAGTGCGCCACGCTGTCCGTCCACCGGCTGTGAGTCGCGGACGGCCGGCTCCCGGACCGAGGATCGTGGTCCATGTGGCAGTGAGGTGACCGCCGTCGCCGACCACGTCGCGACGACTCCCCCGCCCCTCCACCTGCCACCAATCCTCCGGCCCGAGCGCCGCTTCCCCCGTCGCCCGCGCTCGCCACCTCGGGGTGAGCTCCTACCGGAGCTTGTTCACCGCCGTGGTGGTGGTCTTCTTGAACGCCGCGACCGGCGCCTGGTCCAGATTCCCCAACTGGCTCCAGGCGACGAGCGTGACGGTGTCGCCGTCCCGGCCGATGCCCAGCAGATGGACACCGGGCCCCGCTTCCGGGATCGAGACGCCGACTCCGATGACCCTGGCCCCCTCCTCGACGGCGATCCGGCCGTAGTCGTCCCACGAGGCCGTGCCGCCGGGCGTGGTGCGCAGCCAGTCGGCGGCGCAGGCGGCAACGGCCGCCTCGGCCTTCGCGGCCAGCTTCTTGGCCGCGGCGTTGCCCGACGCCTGGACGCTCACCTGCGCGCCCGTCGTGTCGAGGTCGGTGATGAACTGCCGGTGCCAGGTGGTGCCCTGGGCCGGCAGCACCTTTTCGAGGCAGAACGGGTCCGTCTCGGGGGCGCCGGCGGTCACCGCGCCCGCGGTCCAGAAGTTGCCATCGGCCTGCGGCATGTCCTGCGCCGCGAGGAAGCCGGGTGTGCTCACCTTCGGCGCGGCCTGGACACTGCCGGACACCGACAGCGCGAGAGCGCCGGCGAGTGCCGCGGTGGCCGCCGTGGTCAGTGCCCGGCGGGTTGTGCGTCTTGTCATGTTCCAACCTGTGGTCACTGGGTGGATCCCCCTGGTCCAGCTCTGGTCTTGCCGTTCGCTCTTGCCGTTCGCACCGGCTTGATCGGCCGGTGATCCCAGATTGAGGGGGTGATCGACGGGTCGGCAACAACCCTCGTGAAGTACGGAACGCATGGAACGCGTGCGCGTACGCTGGCCTGGGGAAATGACAAGGGCCTGGAATGACCGCGGAACAGCGTGGCGGGCGGTAGGGGGACGTGAGATGGGCCGTTCGGAGAAGATCCCGGCGGAGACGGCGGAGTTCGCGAAGCGTCTGCGTGCCCTGAAGGAGAGAACCGACCGGAGTTACGGTTCGCTCGCCACCCAGCTCCACCTCGGCGCGTCGACGTTGCACCGCTACTGCCACGGGCACGCGCTGCCCGTCGACTACGCCCCCGTTGAGCGGCTGGCGAAGGTGGTCGGCGCGACGCCGGCCGAGCGTGTGGAGCTGCACCGCCTGTGGCTGCGGGCGCACTCGGCGCGTACGGATGAAGGGGGCGGCGCCGAAGCCACGAGAGACGCCGCCGAGACGGTCGCCGAGCCGGAGCCCGTACGTGAGGCCGAACCGGAGCAGGAGCCGGGCCGTGACCCGACCGCCGACACCGACAAAGACACAAACACAGACGCCGACGCCGGTACAGCCCAGCCGGTCGGCACAGCCGACGACCCCGACCCGCCGCCCGCCGCCGCCACGGCCCCGCCCCTCTCCCGTCCCCGTGCGTCCCGGCTGCGCCGCCGCCAGATAGTCGGTGCCGCGCTCGCCGTCGTCACCGTCCTCGGCGGCACCGTCATCGTCGCGGCCGACCTCGGGAGCCCCGACTCGCGGAGCGACAGGAGCGGTCCGCGTCTCGCCGATCCCGGCCCGAACGGCCCCCTCGATCCGCCCTC
The DNA here is from genome assembly GCF_042714995.1 of Streptomyces sp. NPDC058665. NCBI lineage: Bacteria > Bacillati > Actinomycetota > Actinomycetes > Kitasatosporales > Streptomycetaceae > Streptomyces > Streptomyces sp. NPDC058665. The sequence continues at coordinate 42,147 of NZ_JBHXRX010000016.1, read as the reverse complement.
GCCGTCCGCCCGGTCCAGCGCCCCGTCGGCGAAGGCGAGCGCCTCGCAGTCCGGCTCCGGCCCGAAGGCGTCACCGTCCGGTTCCATCCGTGCCGGAAAGACGGAGGCGGGCGGCACCGGCGGGGACGGCGGCCGGTCCGGCGGGAAGAACCCCGGAGCCGGGACGGGCACGGCGAAGCCGCTGGTGTGGGCCGCGGACAGCCACAAGTGGCAGTCGGACTGCGCCCATACGTATCTGATCAACCGCGCCCCCTCCGCCGTACCGCCGCCGCCCAACTCCCAGGACGCGCGGCAGTGGGCGACGGCGCTCGGCGCGGTGCACGGCAACTCGTCGATCACGCAGGCCACGCTGAACGCGGCGGCGGGCGCGGGTCCTGTCGTCGTCCAGGAGGTGTTCGTCCGGGTTGTGGGCCGGCGGGCGCCGCTCGGCTGGAACGCGTACGAGATGAGCAACGGCTGCGGCGGCTCGATCACCCCCGCCGTGTTCAGCGTCGACCTGGACGCGTCGCGGCCGATCGTGCGCCCGGTCGACGGGGGGAGCGAGGAGGGGCCGCTGCCCGCGCCCAGGCTTCCCTATCAGGTGACGACGGGCGAACCGCTCGTGCTGAGGGTCGAGGCGAGCACCAACGGCTGCGACTGCGACTGGTATCTGGAGGTGCGCTGGACGGCCGGGGACCGTACGGGCGTCGCGCGCATCGACGACGGCGGCCGGCCGTTCCGTACGAGCGCGGCGGCCGGCAAGGTGTACGGGCACGACTACGAGTCCGGGAAATGGATGGGACCCTGACGGGCCGTCAGGGTCCCACGTGGCGCTAGGGGGTTCTCACGCCGGGTTGTTGGCGTGCGTCAGCGTCTCCCACGCGACGAACAGGTTGTTCGTGCCCTGCGGGCGCATCCGCTCCGTGTACTGCTGGGTGTTGGTCATGGCGTTGCCCAGCCGGTTGCCCAGCGCGTTGAAGGCGACCTCGCTGATCGGTCCGAGGTTGTCCTTCAGGCTGCCGCCGCAGAGGTTGCCGGGGACGGGCTCGCCGTTCTGGTACTTGGTGTGCAGCCCGAACGCGTGCCGCAGCCTCTCGCCGACCTCCGGGTACAGGTCCTGGCCCTGGATGCGACTGGTCTCCGCGACGTGCGAGATGGCGGAGAGGCCGTAGCCGGTGTGGGTCAGGTCGCGGCAGGTCTCCTGCGCGAGCCCCTGCATGAAGGTCGACTGGTTGTGCCAGTAGCGGACGATCTCGTCGCGGGTGTCGAGGCCGCTGCCGGGCACCGTCTTCGGCAGCGCGCCGTCGGAGGGCAGATAGATGAACGCGGGAACACGGTTGCGGAAGATGCCGACCGTCTTGTCGTAGGCTCCCCGGTCCTCCAGATGGACCGCGATGCCGATCGCGGCCTCGTTCATGCTGAGCTCCCAGTTGCCGTTGGAGCCCGAGCCGTTGATGATCTCCGGCAGATACACGTTGCGCAGCATCGTCGAGAAGCGGCCCGAGTTGGGCCAGCCGGTGTACGTGTACTTGATGATCTCGGCGGCCTTGGGCCACGAGGAACCGGCCCACGCGGTCTGGAGCGGCGCGTTGCTGTTGGTGTGGTCGCGGATCGTGTTCGACCAGGCGTCCATCAGCTCGATGGACTTCTTGGCGTAGCGGTCGTCCCGGTTGATGTACCAGGCCAGCGCGGTGGTGTACGCGGCTATCGCGTCCTCACGCTCGTCCGTGCAGCCGTTGTTGGGGTTGGAGTACGAGCCGCACTCCACGACCGCGCGGGGCTTGGGGACCCGGGACAGGGAGGCGTACTTGCTCCCCATCATCTGGTCGTACGCGGCCTTCCACGGCTGCGCGCCCGCCTGCACCTTGCCGCGGACGAAGTCGAGTTGGGGGCGGCTGACGCCGACACCGGGGTGGGTGAAGTTCGCCGGGGCGGCGACGGCCTTCGCCGAGAGGGTCTTGGCGGCGGCGGGCGGTGTGTCGACCGCCCGTTGGCCTGCCGGGGCGGGGGTCCCTGCCGAGGCGGGGGCCATGAAGGCCGCCGCGATCAGGCCGCCGAGCGCGGCGGACAGGCCGAGGACTCTGGGGATGACTCCGGGACGCATGGGGGTGCCTTCCGGTCGGGGGGGTTCCGCAACTCCGGCCACAACAGAGGATGTTCATCAACATGAACAACGAGCGGAGTTGTGAATCCGTATTGAGTGAGGAACTTAAGGCCATCCCATGGACACGTCAAGGTACGGACCAATGATTCGAAGGGCCCGGCGGACAGGTGTCCGCCGGGCCCGAAAAGCGTGCGATTCTCAGCGCATCAGTACGCCCGCGCCCTCCCCCGTCGCCTCGGTCGGCAGCGCGACCAGGCCGAGATCGGCGGCTCCCAGCATGGGATGCGTGGGCAGGATCCGTACGGTGTAGCCGAACGGCCCCGTACGGTCGAGGGCCAGCGGCCCCTCGTACACCCAACGGCCCGCCTGGTCGGGCCCGCCCGCCGGTTTCAGCGGGAAGATCTGCGCGTCGGCGATCGTGTCGTCGGCGCCCACGCGGCCCGCGACGGCCTGTACCTCCACGTCGTCGGGGAGGAGTTGGCCGAGAGTGACGCGCACCTTCAGCGCGAGGGTCGAGCCAAGCTCCGCGCTGCCGCCCGCCGTTGTCGCCGAGACCGCCTCCACATGGTCGACGGCCACGCCCGGCCAGGCGGCCCTGACCTGGCTCTTCCAGTCGGCCAACTCCCCTGCCGTGGCCGCGTCCAGCTCCCGGTGGGCATGGGCGGCCGGGGCGTAAAGCCGCTCCACGTACTCGCGCACCATACGGTCCGCGAGCAGCTTCGGGCCCAGGGTGGTCATGGTGCGGCGGACCATCTCGATCCAGCGGCCGGGCAGGCCGGGGGCGCCTGCGGGAGCCTGGGCGGCGCCCGCGTCCGTACGATCGTAGAAGCGGGGTGCGACTCGGTCCTCGATCAGCGCGTAGAGGGCGTTCGCCTCCAGCGTGTCGCGCCGGTCCTCGTCGGCCGCCGAGCCGTCGGCGGTCGGGATGGCCCAGCCGAAGTCCGGCTCGAACCATTCGTCCCACCAGCCGTCCAGCACCGACAGGTTGAGACACCCGTTGAGCGCGGCCTTCATCCCGCTCGTGCCGCACGCCTCCAGCGGGCGCAGCGGGTTGTTCAGCCAGACGTCGCAGCCCGGGTAGAGCCGCTGCGCCATCGCCATCCCGTAGTCGGGCAGGAAGACGATGCGGTGGCGTACGCGCGGGTCGTCGGCGAACTTCACCAGCTCCTGCACGAGCCGCTTGCCGCCGTCGTCCGCCGGGTGCGCCTTGCCGGCGACGACGATCTGGATCGGCCGCTCGGGGTGCAGCAGCAGCTCCGTCAGCCGTTCGCGGTCGCGCAGCATCAGCGTGAGCCGCTTGTACGAGGGGACGCGCCTGGCGAAGCCGATGGTCAGGATGTCGGGGTCAAGTACCCCGTCGATCCAGCCCAGTTCGGCCTCTGCCGCGCCGCGCTGGTGCCAGGAGGCGCGCAGCCGGTCGCGTACCTCGTGCACCAACTGCTCGCGCAGGGTGCGGCGTACGGCCCAGAGGTCGGCGCCCGGAACGTCGGCGATCTCATCGCCGAGCGCGGTGATCTCCGGCGCGACCCAGGTCGGCGCGTGGACGCCGTTGGTCACCGAGGTGATCGGTACGTCCTGCGGGTCGAAGCCCGGCCAGAGCCCGGCGAACATCTGCCGGCTGACGGCGCCGTGCAGGGTGGAGACGCCGTTGGCGCGCTGGGCGAGCCGCAGGCCCATGGCGGCCATGTTGAAGAGGTTCGGGTCGCCGCCGGGGAAGGTCTCCCTGCCGAGGCGCAGCACCTGTTCGGTGGAGACGCCGGCCAGTTCGCCGTCGTCGCCGAAGTGGCGTGCGACGAGTGCGCGGTCGAACCGGTCGATGCCGGCGGGCACGGGGGTGTGGGTGGTGAACACCGTGCCGCCCCGGACGGCCTCCAGCGCCGTGTCGAACCCGAGCCCCGTGTCACTGAGTTCACGGATGCGTTCGAGGCCCTGGAAGCCCGCGTGGCCCTCGTTCGTATGGAAGACCTCGGGCTCGGGGTGGCCGGAGATCCGGCAGTACGCGCGGACGGCGCGGACGCCGCCGATGCCGAGCAGCATCTCCTGGAGGAGCCGGTGCTCGCTGCCGCCGCCGTAGAGACGGTCGGTGACCTCGCGCTCGTTCGGACCGTTGTCCTCTATGTCCGAGTCGAGCAGCAGGAGCGGTACGCGGCCGACGCGCGCCTGCCAGACGCACGCGCGCAGCGACCGGCCGCCGGGCAGCGTGAGCGCGACCCGGCTGGGCCTGCCGTCCTCCTCCCGCAGGAGGCTGAGCGGCAGCTCGTTCGGGTCGAGGACGGGGTAGTGCTCCTGCTGCCAGCCGTCGCGCGAGAGGGACTGGCGGAAATAGCCGTGCCGGTAGAGCAGGCCGACCCCGATGAGCGGTACGCCGAGGTCGCTGGCGGCCTTGAGATGGTCTCCGGCGAGGATGCCGAGGCCGCCGGAGTACTGGGGCAGGGCGGCGGTGACGCCGAACTCGGGCGAGAAGTAGGCGACGGCGCCGGGCAGCTCGGCGCCCTGGCCGCGCTGTTGCTGGTACCAGCGGCTGCCGCGCAGATACTCGTCGAGCCCGCCGGCGACGGCGGCCAGCCGCCCGAGGAACGGCCGGTCACCGGCCAGCTCCACGAGCCGCGTGGCGGACACGGCCCCGAGCAGCCGCACGGGATCCCGCCCGGCGGCGGCCCAGCCGTCGGGATCGACGGCCTGGAAGAGTTCACGGGTCTCGGAGTGCCAGGACCAGCGCAGATTGCGCGCGAGGTCGCTGAGTGGTCGCAGAGGTTCGGGCAGGACGGGGCGCACGGTGAATCGACGGATTGCCTTCACGTGTTCCACCTTCGCAGGGGACATCCGGACCGACGGACCACACCACGCTGTGCACCCCGCCATCACTCCGACGGTATCCCCCCACCCCCCACCCCCTCACCGGCGCACAAGCGCACATGCCCCGACGCGACTGCGCGGGGTGACGTCCGGGCGGGTGAGCGGGGAGCGGTGCGGGCGCGCGCACGGGGTGAGGCGGAGACCCCCTGCCGGGCGACGGCCGGGGGCCGAGCGCCCCCGGACCGCCGACGGCACCTCAGCCCCGGGCCGGGGCCGGGAGGGTGTACGGGGAGCCCGCGTTCACCGTGGGTGGGTCGAACGCTCCCGTCGTGGCGTAGCGGGCGGCGATCTCCGCCAGTTCCGACGGGGGGATCACGTCCGCGATGTTCGTGAAGCCGTTCGGGGCGCGGGTGTGGGCCAGGGTGATGACCACCTCGGGGCCCTGCTGGCGGTTGGCGAGTTGCAGCTCCGTCATCGCGGGGCGGCGGTCCCTCTCGTACACAGTCAGGGCCTCCGCGCGGTCGGGGTGCGTCGCCATGGCGTGCGCCAGCGCACGCGCGTCGACGATCGACTGCGTCGCGCCGTTCGAACCGATCGGGTACATCGCGTGGGCCGCGTCGCCGATCAGGGTCGTACGGCCGTGGGTCCAGCGCGCCAGCGGTTCGCGGTCCACCATCGGGTACTCGAAGGCGCGGTCCGCCGCGGCCAGCAGCCCGGGGACGCTGACGCCGTCGAACTCCCAGCCCGCGTAGTGGTGCGCGAACTTCGCGACCGGCACCGGCCGGTTCCAGTCGCCCCGCCCGGCTCCGGCGATGTCCGTCGCGGGCATCGCCAGCGCCCAGTTGACCAGTACCCGCCGGTCCGGACCGCTCGCGTGCGTCATGGGGTAGACCACCGCCTTCTGCCGGTCGTCACCCGCGATGAACATGAACCGGCCCGCACGGTGCGCCGGGACCCGCGAGACCCCGCGCCAGACGAGCATGCCGTTCCACGGCGGCTCCCCCTCCCCGGGATTCAGCGCGGCCCGCACCGCCGAGCGGATGCCGTCCGCGCCGATCAGCACGTCCGGCTCCAGGGACGCGCCCCCCACGCCGCGCCCCTCCCGGTGCGCGAGCAGCACACGCGCGCGGCCGTCCGGCGAGGTCTCCAGGCCGGCGACCCGGACCCCGGCGACCACCGCGTCGCCGCCGAGCCGGTCGCGTACCGCGTCACCGAGCACCCGTTGAAGGTCGCCGCGGTGGATGGACAACTGCGGCCACAGATAACCGGCCGCCACACCGCGCGGCTCGCGGGAGATCAGCCCGCCGCGACGGTGGTAGTAGCGCAGTTCACCGGTGCGTACGGCGCACTCGTCCAGCCTGCCGAGCAGCCCGAGCGCGTCGAGTTCGCGTACGGCGTTGGGCATGATGTTCAGCCCGGCGCCGAGCGGCTGGATCTCCCGGGCGGCCTCGACGACGGTGATCTGTTCGAAGCCGGCGGCGTGCAGGGAGAGTGCCGCGGTGAGGCCGGCGATTCCGCCGCCCGCGATCATGATGTGGGTCATGCCGTGAATCTCTTCTCACGAAGGGCCGGCCCGGCGGCGGACACCGCGGGCATGGGCACGGTGGGCATGGGCTTGGGCGTCGTTCTCGGCGCGTGCGCGCCCACATCCGCCTGCCGCACCAACGTCTCGTTCTCCCGCGTCAGATCCAGCACCGTCCGCAGCAGCGCGACCGGCGCGCCGCCGCTGCCCTCGTCGTACAGCCGCAGATCCTCGCTGTACGCCTTGCGCGCCACGCCGATATGTCTGGCCCGGAACGTCTTGAGGATGCGCAGCACCCCCGCCAGCGACTCCGCCGACGCGGCCAGCCCCGGCGGCAGCCGCGGCGTCGACTCCCAGCTGATCGCGGCGGACAGCTTGCTGACGGCGGAGGTCGAACCCCGGTGCGCCGCGTGGAAGGCCCGCCACGACGGCAGGCTGTAGCGCACGGACTCGTCGAGGAACGCGTCGTACTCCGGGCTGCTGCGGTCGCTCTGCCACAGCGTCACATCGACCAGCCAGAGCGGCACCTGCGCGGCGGCCGGGCCCAGATAGTCGTGGCCGGCGATGTCGACCTCCTCGAAGTACGGGCGCAGCCCGCGCGCGAAGAAGTCGGGCGTGACCTGCGCGACCGTGAAGTCGATGGAGTCGACCATGGCCTGGACGTGCTGCGCCGTACGGTCGAGCGCGGCGGCGAAGCGCGGGTCGTACGGTTCGAGTCCCGCCAGCTCCGAGCAGGTGTCGAGCGCCGCGACGAGCGCGGGGAAGACCATCCGTACGGCGTTCTGGAGGTACCCCTCCATCGCCTCGCCCGTATACATCCGCTGCCGGTCGCCGAGCGGGTTCCACGTCGTGTAGTGGTGCACGGTGTCGCGGGGCACCATGTCGGTGCGGCGGCCCAACTCCTGGAGTGCGGGCAGGGCTTCGGGGACGGCGGCGAGCGGTTCGGCCCCGTGCCGCTTGAGCGAGCCGAGGAGCAGACCGAGGTCGCGTACGGCGGCGAGCGCGTCGACCACCCCCAGCGATGCGGTGCGGTCGGGACCGGGGACGAGCGTGCGCAGGGCGACGGTCAGCGCGGGGACATCGGCGTCCCGGTTCATCGCGGGTACGGCCGCGAGTATCGCGTCGGCGCCCAGCGGATCGGCCGCGCGTATGCCGGCTATCCGGTAGCGCGGCTCGCGCGCCTCGATCGCGGGCGCGACAAGGTCGTGCAGCGTCATGGAAGTGCCCCCCTCGGGCGTGGGTCGGGTGGGTGGTGGGACACGGGACGGGCGGCGTGATGCCGTCACGGCGACGGCCGCGCTCCCTCGCGCGGCCCGGCCGGCCGGCTGCTCCTGTGGCCCGCCGCGGCGTTCCCCCCTGCCCGGTCCCGGGCCTGCACCGTCGACAGGGCCCCGCCCCGCCTGCGCACTCGCTCCTCCTGGGTCTACTCCGGGGCGCCGCCGACCCGGTCCTGGTGCGGGAGCGCGGACACGGGCGCGGGGAGCCGCAGCCGGAAGGAGAGCAGCGCGGCCGATGCAGCGAAGACCGCGCCGACGAGGAGCGCGGCCTTGAAGCCGGCGGTCTCGTCGGCGGCGCCGGTCGCGCCGAGCGCGTCGGTACGGACAGTGGCGACCGCGACGAGCAGGGCGAGGCCGAGTACGGAGCCGAACTGCTGGCTCGTGTTGACGAGTCCGGAGGCCAGGCCGGTCTCGCCCGGTGCCGCGTCGGCGGTCGCGGCGACGTTGGTGGTGACCATGACGAGCGGCAGGGCGACGCCCAGCACGAGGCTGGGCGCGAGGACGGTGGAGACGAACGTGCCCTCGGCGGCGAGCGCGAGCGCCAGCCAGAGCATGCCGAGGAAGAGCAGGGTGAACCCGAGACTCATCGTGGCGCGCAGACCGAGCCGGTCGATGAGCCGGCCGGTCCGGGGGGCGGTGGCGACGACGACGAGGGAGAGCGGCAGCAGGCCGAGCCCGCCGTGGAGGGGGGACTGGTCGAGAACGCTCTGGAGGTAGAGGCTGACCAGGAAGAACATCGGGAAGAGCGCCATCTGGGCCAGCGCGCTGAGGCAGTTGGCGAGCCGCAGGGTGGGGCGCCGGAGGACGGCGGGCGGCACGAGCGGGCCGGCGATTCGTTTCTCCAGGACGGCGAAGGCCACGAGGGATACGAGCCCGCCGGCGAACGCGCCCAGCGTCCGCGCGCTGGTCCAGCCGGCCTCACCGGCACCGACGAGGCCGTACGCGACGAGCCCGAGACCGGCGGTCGCGGTGAGCGCGCCGCCGATGTCGAACCCGCGCTCGGCGCCACGGGTGTCGCCGTCGAGGAGGCGCAGCGCGAGGACGGCGAGTACGAGCGCGCCGATGACGTTCAGCCAGAGGGTGGAGCGCCAGCCGAGGAGGTCGGTGAGTACGCCTCCGAGCACGGTGCCGAGCACGCCGCCGAGGCCGCCCATCGCGGCGAAGACGCCGAGCGCCCTGTGCCGGCCGGGGCCGTCGGGGAAGAGGTTCAGCAGCAGGGCGAACGCCGCGGCGGCGGCGAGTGCGGCGCCGGCGCCCTGGACGGCGCGGGCCCCGACGAGCACCTCCACGGTGCCGGCCGCCCCGCCGACCGCGGACGCGACGCCGAGCACCCCGAGCCCGCCGATGAACACCCGCCGGTGCCCGAGCAGATCGGCGGCACGCCCACCGAGGAGCAGCAGCCCGCCGAAGGTGATGAGGAAGGCGTTGGCGACCCAGGACAGCCCGGCGGAACCGGACCCGAGGTCGTCGCCGACGGACGGCAGGGCGACGTTGATGATCGCGGTGTCCATGACGACCAGCAACTGCGTACCCGCGAGCAGCCCGAGCCCCCGCCCCCCGGATCTTCGCGATCCCGGCGCCACGGGACCGGGGGCGCGAAACCCCGCGACGCCGGGAGCTGATCCCCACCCCACCCGAAGCCCGCCGCCCCCGGCCACCCGGGGAGCACGACCTCCGTCCTCGCCGGAGCGGGGCGCCTTCACAAGGCGCCCGACGACCGAGCGGTCGCCGGTGCCTGACGGACCGACCGGGTCCGCGCCGTCGGCCACCTGGGCAGGACGGCCGTGGCCCGCCGCCGCGTCGGCCCCGACCGGGTCGGGTGTACTGCGGCCTGGGCCTTCGGCCTCGGCGAAGCCGAGCGCCGTCGCCCGATCGCCGAGGGGCGACATGCCTTTGAGGTCCAATGGTTCTACGGAATCAGGCCCGTCGGCCGCCCGGTCGCGACAGCTGCGGCCGGCCGCCGGGCCACCGGCAGACGGCGAGCCGCCGGTGGGGACCACGCCGCCGAAACCCAACGGACCGACCGGCCCGGGGCCATCGGCCCCGAGGGGCCCGGATGTGCCAGGGCCTTCGGCCCCGGCGGAGCCGGGCCCGGCCAGGCCGTCAGACCCCGCCGCCGCCGGGCGTTCGTTCTTGCGCCCCGCGCTCACCGGGGGTCCCGTTCCTCGGGCTCACCGCCGAGCGCGTAGCCGTTGAGGCAGGTCTGGGCCAGGCGTTCGCAGGACGCCGTATCGCCCTCCCATGCCTGCTGCGTCAGATAGACGTGCGGCGCGCCGTGGTAGAAGCGTTCGTACTGTTCGTGGCGGGAGGCGAACTCCGAACCCAGCGCGTCCCAGGCCAGTTTGAGCAGTTTGATCCGCTCCTCCGACGACTGGCCAGGCGCCCGCAGATAGCGGCCCACCAGCGGGCCCAGTTCCGGATGGAGCAAGTCCTCGCCGGACGCGGGCAATTGGATCACTCCGCCACCCGCGAGGAGTTTGATCTCCTGGACCGCCGCCGGATACAGCTCGCCCGCCATGATGCGCTGCGCGTACGAGATGTCCTTGCCGGGCATCACCCCGCCGCGCCCGCCGTCGACCTCCTCGTACGACGCCTCCGCGGCCAGCACGAACGCCTTCGCCTGGGCGACCCTGCCCAGCAGCCGGCCGATCGCCTGGGTGACGGGCGGCAGTTCGTACGTGCCGTTGGACTTGGTCAGCAGGATCGCCAGCCCGGCGAGGAATTCGAGCTTGGTCCAGAAGCGCGTCGACGCCTGGTGGACGAAGTTCACGTACGCCGGTGTCCGCCACCACATCCCGAAGCTCGCGTCGACGTTCCGGTACGTGAGCACGGACTCCCACGGCACGAACACCTCGTCGCAGACGAGCAGCGCGTCGTTCTCGTCGAACCGCGACGACAGCGGGTTGTCGAAGACGCCGCGCGCCGCGCCCTCGTAGGACACACGGGAGACGAAGGTGAGGCCCGGCGTGTCCACGGGTATCGAGAAGCACACCGCGCGGTCCACGTCCCGTGGCGCCAGCGGCTCGATCGTCCCGACGACGATCTCGTTGCCGAAGACCGCCGCCGTGCCGATCATCTTCGCGCCGCTCACGACGATCCCGCCGTCCTTCTCGGCGACGACCCGCACCACGGGGTCCTCCGCCGCCGTCCCGCCCCCCGCGTCGAACGGGGTCGGCGCCACCTGCGGGTTGGTGATGGTGAAGGCCGGATACAGATCGCCGTCCGCCAGCCGCCGGTGGTACGCGAGCGCGTTCGCCGCGCCGTCGAAGCCCTCCGTGGTGAACACCCCCGGCGCCGCGGCGAATCCGGCCGCGCCGCCCGCCATGTAGTCCGGCGTACGCCCCAGGAAGCCGAAGCTCGCCTCGGCCCAGACCTTGTACGCCTGCCGGCGCGCGACCAGGTCCGCGTAGTCGCGCGGCACCGCGAACGCCCGGTGCGCGCCGTCCCGGGTGAGCACCGGCGTATGCGCGGAGTCGTGCGCCAGGTCGTAGAGCCGGGCGATCGACCCCGCGGTGTTGCGGAACGCGGGATGCCGTGTGACGTCCTGGACCCGTTCGCCGTCCAGCCACACCGTACGGCCGTCGCGCAACGACTCCAGATACTCCTGACCCGATCTGGTCACGCCTTCTCCTCTTACGGATCAAAACGATTCACGCGCCACGCGCGGAACGCTGCTCCCGCTCCCCGAGAACCTTCCCTGCCGCAAGTGCCGACAGCAATGAACGACCGTCCAGCGGTCCTTAATAACCGGCCAGACGGCGACATGGGCGACCCCTACGCCGCAGGCACCGTACCGCTGCGGTACTCGCCCGGCGTCTTCTCGAACCACTTGCGAAACGCAAGATGGAAACCGACCGCGCTGCGGTACCCCACCCGCTCCGGCACCGCCGACTGCGGCAGCGACGTCTCGCCCAACAGCCGTGCCGCCTCTTGCATCCGACGGCCCGTCAGATGCCGCGCCGGGGCCTCCCCCACCAGTTCACGGAAGGCCGCGGTGAACGCCGACCTGGACATGCCGACCTCCCGCGCCAGGGACTCGATCGTCCACGGCTCGGCGAACCGCGTCGCGATGATCACCATCGCCCTGCTGATCCCCGGATGGCTCAGGACCGGCAGCGAGGACGGATTGTCGGCGATCTCCCGCAACAGCGGCCGCAGCGCCAGGACCAGCGCCATCTCGAACGCGCGCAGCGTGATGAGACGGTCGCCGGGACCGACGGGCCGGTGCGGCGACGCGAGCAGCCGCAGGGTGTCGCGGAGCAGCGGTTCGTTGTCCACCTGGGCGCGGTCGAGGACCAGCACCCACGGCAGCGCCGTGTAAAGGCCGGTGGCGGCGCTCGCGTCGTAGTGCAGTCCGGCGCAGAGCAGCCGGCTCTCCGGCCCGCCGCCGTTGATCCGCAGCTCGCCCGATGTGCCGGGCACCCGCTCGGGCAGCACGGCCCCGAGCCGCAGTCCCCCGGTCCGGTCGGGCAGGTCGGAGATGCGGTGAGCGGCGCCGGTGGGGAAGACCGCGAGGTCGCCTTCGCGAAGTTCCAGCGGCGTCTGACCGTCGCCGGTGATCCAGCAGCCGCCGTGGACGATGTAGTGGAGGATCGCGCAGCTCTGCTCGGCGTCGCCCTCGATGGCCCACGGCGCGCTGACGTGCCAACGGCTGTCGAAGACCCCCGTGAGCCGGAGCGGCTTCAGCAGCTCGCTCAGGAGATCGTCACCTTCGGTCTTGATGGGCTCCATCGGTTCCATGGACGATCCTTCAACCCCCGCCCCGGTTTGTTAATTGATCGGCCGAAGCCGACGCCGCCAGCCTTGTGAAAGAGCCGTCATCGACAGCAGACACACCTTATCGAAGGGCCTTCAGACACATGTCCGATCAGATTCCGATGCGCGTCGCGGTAGTGGGGGCGACGGGGTTCCAGGGCGGTGCCGTGGCCCGTCTGCTGGCCGAACGCGGACAGCGCGTCCGTACGCTCACGCGCGCCGCCGACGCGGACCGGCCGCCGCTGCCCGGAGCCTCGTTCGTGGGCGGTGACCTGGGAGATCCCTCCGCCGTACGGCAGTTGATGCGGGGCGCGACGCACGCCTGCGTGGTGATGCCGCTGGTGTACGGGACGGAGCAGGTCCGGCGGTACGCCCGTAATGTCGCCGAGGCGGCACGTGAAGCCGGAATCCAGCGTCTCGTCTACAACTCCAACACCCGAATTCCCGAGCAGTCGACGAATGTCGCCGCTTTCGAGACACGGCGGATCGCGGAGGAGGAACTGCGGGCGAGCGGTGTGCCGTTGGTGGTGCTGAGGCCGCCGGTCTATCTGGACAACCTGTTCAGCCCCTGGAACGGACCGGCGCTGGTGAGCGAGGGAGTTCTGGCCTACCCGCTGCCCGGTGGCACCTTTACCTCCTGGATCTCGCACCGGGATCTCGCGGAGGCGGTCTTCGCGGCGCTGACCGCGGACGGTGTGGAGGGCGAGACGTACGACATCGGCGGCTGCGAGTCACTGACCGGTGACGAGCTGGCCCTGGCGTTCGCCACGGGGCTGGGCCGCGACGTGCGGTATCTGCCGCTGCCCCCAACGGTGTTCGAGCAGGCGCTGTCCCAGGTCGCGGGCCCGGAGGCGGCGGCGGGGGTCGCCGGGATCTACCACTACATGGCGACGGGCACCGACCCGCTGCTGATGGCGGGCGACGGCGGGCGGTCGGCGGACGCGCTCGCCGTGAAGCCCGCGCCGGTGGACGAGTGGGTGACGCGCCAGCCGTGGCAGGTCTGGTCGACGGAAGCGAGCTGACGCACCCGCTCTACGTCCCCGTCCCCTACCCCGGCACACGCCCCGGCCCCACCGCCCGCGAGCCCCCCCCACCCCCGTTCCCGCCCCGTTCCCGCGCAAGCCGCCCGTGCGGCCGCGGGAGCGGGGCGCCCTTCTTCCGTGCGCCGTCCCGCCGCGCCTCCTGTACGCGCCGGTACCTCTTCCTGTGCGATCCGACATGTTTCGGCCACGCGTCCAGAGTTGCCCCGCTCTTAACGGAGCGCCGGATTGTGCACCCGAAATTCGTGGGAAGGCTCAAGCGGTACGCACCGCAAGCACGCTCGTTTCGCCCGATTCCACCGCTGTTGGAGTGAACGCGGACAGGAGCGGCCATGCCCGCAGCCCGCCAGTCACCGCCCGAGCAGCTACAAATAACATCAAACTCAGGCAAAACCAGCCCCCAGGTGATTTCATGATCGGTCGCATTCCCGTCCTGGACGTCCGCCCTCTCGTCAACTGCGGGAAAAACCCCGCCAAGGCGGTGAGCGGAGAGACGTTCCAGGTCACCGCGACCGTCTTCCGTGAGGGCCACGACGCCGTCGGCGCCAATGTCGTCCTGCGCGGCCCCGACGGCCTGCCCGGCCCCTGGACCCCCATGCGTGAGCTGGCCCCCGGCACCGACCGCTGGGGCGCCGACGTCACACCGACGACCGAGGGCCGGTGGACCTTCAAGGTCGAGGCGTGGAGCGATCCGCTCGCCACCTGGCGCCACGCCGCCGAGATCAAGATCCCGGCCGGGATCGACACGGACCTCGTCCTGGCCGAGGGCGCCGCGCTCTTCGAGCGGGCCGCCGCCGGGGTCCCCAAGCGGGACGGCCGCGAGGCGGTCCTGGCCGCCGTGGACGGTCTGCGCGACGAGCGCCGCCCCGCCGCCGCCCGGCTCGCCGCCGCCTTCACCCCGGAGGCCGACGAGGCCCTGTCCCGCCACCCGCTGCGCGAGCTGGTCTCCGCGTCGAAGCCGGTCAAGCTGCTGGTGGAGCGGGAGAGGGCGCTGTACGGCTCCTGGTACGAGCTGTTCCCCCGTTCCGAGGGCGCCGTCGTCGCCCCGGGCAAGCCCCCGGTCAGCGGCACGTTCAGGACCGCCGCCGAACGGCTGCCGGCCGTCGCCGCGATGGGCTTCGACGTCGTCTATCTGCCGCCGATCCACCCGATCGGCACCACGCACCGCAAGGGCCCCAATAACACCCTCACCCCGGGCCCCCACGATGTCGGTGTCCCCTGGGCGATCGGCTCCGCCGACGGCGGCCACGACGCGATCCACCCCGACCTGGGCACGATCGAGGACTTCGACGCCTTCGTGGAGAAGGCCGCGTCACTCCGCATGGAGATCGCGCTGGACTTCGCCCTCCAGTGCTCGCCCGACCACCCCTGGGTGAAGGAACACCCCGAGTGGTTCCACCACCGCGCGGACGGCACGATCGCGTACGCGGAGAATCCGCCGAAGAAGTACCAGGACATCTATCCGATCGCCTTCGACCGCGACATGGACGGGCTGGTCGCGGAGACGCTGCGGGTGCTGCGGTACTGGATGGACCACGGGGTGCGGATCTTCCGCGTCGACAATCCGCACACCAAGCCGGTCGTCTTCTGGCAGCGGGTGATCGCCGACATCAACTCCACCGACCCCGATGTGATCTTCCTGGCCGAGGCGTTCACCCGGCCGGCCATGATGCACACCCTCGGCGCGATCGGGTTCCAGCAGTCGTACACGTACTTCACCTGGCGCAACACCAAGCAGGAACTGACGGAGTATCTGACCGAGCTCTCGGGCGACCCGGCGTCGTACATGCGCCCGAACTTCTTCGTCAACACGCCCGACATCCTGCACGCCTATCTTCAGGAGGGCGGCCGTCCGGCATTCGAGGTACGCGCGGTACTCGCCGCGACGATGGTGCCGTCCTGGGGCGTCTACGCGGGATATGAACTCATGGAGAACGCCCCGGCCAAGCCCGGGAGCGAGGAGTATCTGCATTCGGAGAAGTACGAGCTGCGCCCCCGGAACTGGGAATCGGCGGAGCGAGAGGGACGCACCATCGCCCCGCTCATCACCGCGCTCAACCGGATCAGACGCCGGCACCCGGCGCTCCAGCAGCTGCGTGACATCCACTTCCACCATGCCGACAACGACGCGGTCATCGCCTACAGCAAGCGCTCGGGCCCGGACGTCGTGCTGATCGTCGTGAACCTCGATCCGCACCACACCCAGGAGGCAACGGTCTCGTTGGACATGCCGCGGCTCGGCCTCGACTGGCACGAGACCGCCCCGGTGCGCGACGAGCTCACCGGAGAGATCTACCACTGGGGCAGGGCCAACTACGTGCGCCTGGAGCCGGGTGTCACACCCGCGCACATCGTCGTTCTGCGACCGTCCCCGCCGATCGGAGGGTCACCCACATAATGATCATCAACGAGCCTGTCCACGACAAGTTCGAGGACACTCCCGCGAAGGACCGTGACCCCGACTGGTTCAAGAGAGCCGTCTTCTACGAAGTCCTGGTGCGCTCGTTCCAGGACAGCAACGGCGACGGCGTCGGAGACCTCAAGGGCATCACCGCCAAACTGGACTATCTCCAGTGGCTGGGTGTCGACTGCCTCTGGCTGCCGCCGTTCTTCAAGTCGCCACTGCGCGACGGCGGTTACGACGTCTCCGACTACACAGCCGTGCTGCCGGAGTTCGGCGACCTCGCCGACTTCGTGGAGTTCGTCGACGCCGCCCACCAGCGTGGTATGCGCGTGATCATCGACTTCGTCATGAATCACACCAGCGACCAGCACGACTGGTTCCAGGAGTCCCGCAAGGACCCCGACGGGCCGTACGGCGACTACTACGTCTGGGCCGACGACGACAAGCAGTTCCCGGAAGCGCGGATCATCTTCGTCGACACCGAGACGTCCAACTGGACCTTCGACCCGGTCCGTAAGCAGTACTACTGGCACCGCTTCTTCTCGCACCAGCCGGACCTCAACTACGAGAACCCGGCGGTCCGCGAGGAGATCGTCTCCGCGCTGCGCTTCTGGCTGGACCTGGGCATCGACGGTTTCCGGCTCGACGCCGTGCCGTACCTCTACCAGGAGGAGGGCACCGACTGCGAGAACCTGCCGGCCACCCACGCCCTCCTGCGCGAGGTCCGCGAGATCATCGACACGCACTACCCGGACACGGTGCTGCTCGCCGAGGCCAACCAGTGGCCGGAGGACGTCGTCGACTACTTCGGCGACTACGCCAAGGGCGGCGACGAGTGCCACATGGCGTTCCATTTCCCGGTGATGCCGCGGATCTTCATGGCCGTACGGCGCGAGTCCCGCTACCCCGTCTCGGAGATCCTCTCCAAGACCCCGGCCATCCCGACCGGCTGCCAATGGGGCATCTTCCTGCGCAACCACGACGAGTTGACGCTCGAAATGGTCACCGACGAAGAACGCGACTACATGTACGCGGAGTACGCCAAGGATCCGCGGATGCGCGCCAACATCGGCATCCGGCGCCGGCTGGCCTCGCTGCTGGACAACGACCGCAACCAGATCGAGCTGTTCACCGCGCTGCTGCTGTCGCTGCCCGGCTCCCCGATCCTCTACTACGGGGACGAGATCGGGATGGGCGACAACATCTGGCTCGGCGACCGCGACGCCGTACGGACCCCGATGCAGTGGACCCCCGACCGGAACGCGGGCTTCTCGTCCTGCGACCCCGGCCGGCTCTACCTCCCGACGATCATGGACCCGGTCTACGGCTACCAGGTCACCAACGTCGAGGCCGCGATGGCGTCTCCGTCGTCGCTGCTGCACTGGACGCGCCGCATGATCGAGATCCGAAAGCAGAACCCGGCCTTCGGGCTCGGCTCGTACACGGAACTGCCGTCGACGAATCCGGCCGTGCTCGCGTTCCTGCGCGAGGCACCGTCACAGGACGGCAACGGTGACGACCTGGTGCTCTGCGTGCACAACTTCTCACGCTTCGCACAGCCCACGGAGCTGGATCTGCAGGCCTTCAGCGGGCGCCACCCGGTGGAGCTGATCGGCGGGGTGCGCTTCCCGGCGATCGGAGACTGGCCCTATCTGCTGACACTGGCGGGCCACGGCTTCTACTGGTTCCGGCTCAGGCAGGACCCGACGCCGGCCTGACGGCCGACAGGACCCGTCGCGGGGCGGCCGATTACCGCCGCCCCGCACGGGGCAGCATCCCCGACATCGAGTGCTCCGTGGAATCGAACAGTCCGTCGTACGGATTCCCGAAGCCGGACAGGACACGGCCCCGCGGTCCCCGTACGGGCCATCCTCACCCGACACGTCCCGCACAGCCGGACTCCGTTGCCGCAATCCGGGACACTCTGCGCATCCTGTGGTGTGCCCGGGGAAAGGACGCGATGCCATGTCGAAGGCTGCATCCGCCCGGAGCTCACCAGGCCCCGGCGCCGCGCTCCCGCCCGCCGCAGCCGCGAGGCTGGTCGACTCGCTCAGCCCGCTCCTCCACGAGTGGCTGCCACGACAGCGCTGGTTCGCGGGCAAGGGCCGGCCCATCACGGGATTCTCGGCCCTCGCCGCCACCGAGCTGATGCCCCCGTCCGGCGAGGGCCCCACGCCCGGCCTGCTCCATCTCCTGGTACGCGTCGAACAGCGCGCCACCCCCGACCTGGACGCGCCGCCCGTCCCCGTCCCGCCCACCGACGACTGCTATCAGCTGCTCCTCGGCGTCCGGTCCGCCCTGCCGCCGGACCTCGCCGCCGCCCGTATCGGCGTCGTCGACACCGGGCCGCTGGCCGGCCGGGTCGTCTACGAGGCGCTGCACGACCCGCGCCTCGCCGATCTGCTGCTGGAGCGGCTGCGCTCCCCCGGCGCCCTGGGGCCGCTGCGCTTCGACCGGGCGGTGGAGATCCCGGCCGGGCTCGTGCCGCGGCTGCTCGGCGCCGAGCAGTCGAACTCCTCGCTCGTGTACGGCGAGGAGTACATCCTCAAGATCCTCCGCCGGGTCTTCCCCGGCGCCAACCCCGATCTGGAACTGCCCCTCGCCCTCGCCCGCCAGGGCTCCCGGCGGGTGCCGTCGCCGGTCGCCTGGTTCCAGGCCGTGGACGGCGGGGCCGGGCAGGAGCCGCTGACGCTGGGGGTGCTCCAGCCGTTCCTCAAGGACTCCGAGGACGGCTGGCAGCTGGCGCTGCGCGCGCTGGCGGACGGCAGCGCCTTCACCGACGAGGCGCGGGCGCTGGGGCGCGCCACCGCCGAGGTGCATCTCGCGCTGGCCGCCGCGCTGCCCACGGTGTCGCTGGGGCCACGGCAGACTGCACAGCTCGCGGAGGCCATGTCCGGGCGGCTCGACGCCACCGCACAGGCGGTGCCCGCGCTGCTGCCGTACGTCACGGGGCTCCGTACGGCGTACGACGCGCTCGCCCGGTCCGGGAACGGGGGCGGCGAGAGAGCCTCGGGCGCCACCCGGGTCACGCGGGCGCAGCGTGTGCACGGCGATCTGCATCTGGGCCAGACGCTGCGGACACCGGACGGCGAGTGGTCCCTGATCGACTTCGAGGGCGAACCCGCCCGCCCTCTGACCGAGCGCCGCCGCCCGCAGCCCGCGGCGCGCGACGTGGCGGGCATGCTGCGCTCGTTCGACTACGCAGCCCGCTCCCACGAGCCCTGGCACCCCGACTGGGCGGAGCGCTGCCGGTCGGCGTACTGCGACGGTTACGGCGAGGCGACGGGCAGCGACCCGCGCGAGGACGCCGCGCTGCTGCGGGCGTACGAGACGGACAAGGCGGTGTACGAGGTGCTGTACGAGGCCAGGAACCGTCCCGACTGGCTGCCCGTCCCGATGGCGGCGATCCACCGCCTGGCCGGTCACCGGCCCTGAGACCACTGCCGACACGTCCGAGACCCCTTCATCCCCCGCCGAGGAGGCAGCCTCCGTGACCGCCCGCCCGCCGTCCGAGAATCCGTCTGAGCCGCAGCCGACCGCGAAGGAGGGAAAGGAAGCGAAGGAAGGCAAGGCAGGGAAGGCGCCCAAACCTCCGAAGTCCCCGAAGCCGCCGAAGCCGGCCAAGGACGCCCGTACGCCCGCTCCGCCGCTCCCGGATTCCGACCGGCACCGGCTGCTCGGCGGCTCGCACCACGACCCGCACGCCGTGCTCGGCGCCCACCCCGGGAAGGGTGGTGTCGTCGTCCGCGCGCTGCGGCCGTACGCGAAGGCCGTGACCGTCGTCGCGAAGGACCTGCGGGCCCCCCTGCACGACGACGGCGACGGTTTCTTCTCCGGCGTGCTGCCGTGGCGCAAGGTCCCCGAGTACTCACTGCTGGTGCGCTACGGGGCGGCGGCCGACGAGAGCGGCACCACCGGCGCCGAGGTGGACGAGGCCGCCGGCGTCGACGAGGTGGAGGTGCGGGATCCGTACCGCTTCCTGCCCACGCTCGGCGATCTCGACCTGCATCTCATCGGTGAGGGCAGGCACGAGGAGCTGTGGCGGGCCCTCGGCGCACACCCGATGGTCCACGAGGGCGTCACGGGCACCCGGTTCACCGTCTGGGCACCCGACGCGCAGGGCGTGCGGATCTCCGGTGACTTCAACTACTGGGACGGCACGGTCTACCCGATGCGCTCGCTCGGCTCGACCGGTGTGTGGGAGCTGTTCGTGCCCGGCGTCGGCGAGGGCGCGCTCTACAAGTTCGACATCACCCGGCCCGACGGGACACACACGCTCCGCGCCGACCCGATGGCCCGCCGCACCGAAGTGCCGCCGTCGACCGCGTCGATCGTCACCGAGGCGCACCATGTGTGGCACGACGAGGAGTGGATGGCACGGCGCGGGGATCTGCCCGTGCACGAGGCGCCGTTCTCCGTGTACGAGGTCCATCTCGCCTCCTGGCGACCCGGACTGACCTACCGTCAACTCGCCCTCCAGCTCCCGGCGTACGTCAAGGACCTCGGCTTCACGCATGTCGAGCTGATGCCGGTCGCCGAGCATCCCTTCGGCGGTTCCTGGGGCTACCAGGTCACCGGCTTCTACGCCCCGACCGCCCGGATGGGCACACCCGACGACTTCCGCTTCCTGGTCGACGCGCTGCACCGCGCGGGCATCGGGGTGATCGTGGACTGGGTGCCCGCGCACTTCCCGAAGGACGAGTGGGCGCTGGCCAGGTTCGACGGCAAGCCGCTGTACGAGCACGCGGACCCCTCGCGCGCCGAGCATCCCGACTGGGGCACGCTGGAGTTCGACTTCGGCCGCACCGAGGTGCGCAACTTCCTTGTCGCCAACGCCGTGTACTGGTGCGAGGAGTTCCATATCGACGGTCTGCGGGTCGACGCCGTCGCCTCGATGCTCTATCTGGACTACTCGCGCGAGGCCGGCGAGTGGTCGCCGAACGAGTTCGGCGGCCGGGAGAATCTGGACGCGGTCGCCTTCCTCCAGGAGATGAACGCGACCGTCTACCGCCGCTGTCCGGGTGTCGTCACGATCGCCGAGGAGTCCACGGCCTGGGACGGCGTCACCCGCGCGACGCACCATGCGGGGCCCGGGGGCTTCGGGGGTCTCGGCTTCGGCCTGAAGTGGAACATGGGCTGGATGCACGACTCCCTGGACTACGTCTCCAAGGAGCCGGTGCACCGCAAGTACCACCACAGCGAGATGACGTTCTCGATGGTGTACGCGTACAGCGAGAACTACGTCCTGCCGATCTCGCACGACGAAGTCGTCCACGGGAAGCGGTCGCTGGTCTCCAAGATGCCGGGCGACTGGTGGCAGCAGCGGGCCAACCACCGGGCGTACCTCGGCTACATGTGGGCGCACCCGGGCAAGCAACTCCTCTTCATGGGGCAGGAGTTCGCCCAGGGCGCGGAGTGGTCGGAGAGCCACGGCCCGGACTGGTGGCTGCTTGACCCGTCGTACACGGCGGAGGCCGACCACCGTGGCGTACGCGACCTGGTGCGTGACCTGAACACGGTCTACGGCCGGACCCCGGCGCTCTGGCAGCGCGACACCGTCCCCGAGGGCTTCTCCTGGGTGGAGGGGGACGCCGGGGAGGACAACGTGTTCGCGTTCCTGCGCTTCGACGCGGCGGGCGCGCCGCTGCTGGCCGTCTCCAACTTCTCGCCGGTGGTACGGCACGAGTACCGCATCGGCGTTCCGGAGGGGACCTCGGGCTGGACGGAGGTCATCAACACCGACGCGGGGCGTTACGGCGGCGGGGACGTGGTCAACCTGGACACGCTCAAGCCGGACGCGGTCCCGGCACACGGCCGCCCGGCGAGCATCCGGCTGACGCTGCCGCCGCTGGCGACGCTGTGGCTGAAGCCGGTCTGATCCGAGGGCCGGACGAGGCTCAGCAGGATGAGCCGGCGCGCGTGGCGGCCGGCGGCCGGTCGCACGCCGGGGCGTTCTGCGCGGACAGCACCAGCGCGACGACCGTCGCCGCCACGGCGAGTACCGCCGCCACCCTGCCCGCGCAGGCGCGTCCGCGCCTCCCGCCGCTTCTCGTACGCCGCATGTTTCCCCCGTTGTGGACACAACGACCGTGCCTGTCCGGGGGCGGGTTTCACGACCCGGTCGGCACTCCGGTGGCGCTCTCGTAAGCGAGCCGGGGCGGGACGGTGACATTCCTTACGATGCCGAGCCGCTGCGTCGCGCGGGTCAGCGCCACGTACAGGTCGTTCGTGCCACGCGGCGAACCGTCCAGAACCGCCTCCGGATCGACGACGATCACCGTGTCGAACTCCAGCCCCTTCGCCTGCCGGGGATCGAGCAGCACGACCGGCCTGGTGAGGTCGGGCTCGACACCCCAGGAGGCGTCGGGGAGTTCGGCCGCGAGCGCGGGCAGCAGCGCGCCGGGGGCGATCACCGCGAGCCGACCGTCGGCGCCGTGTTCCGCCGCGTGCGACGCGGCGTGCTCGACGGCGCTCGCAGCCGCCGTACGTACGACGTCGTCCGGCTTCACCTCGCGCACCCAGGGCCCGGCCCCCGTCGAACGGACCGAGCGCGGCGGCTCGAAGGACGGGTCCTCCAGCCGTCTGACCTCGGCGGCGACGGCCATGATCTCGGCGGGCGTACGGTAGTTGACGCCGAGCCGTACATGCTCCCAGCGCTCGCCGACGTACGGCCGCAGGATCTGCTGCCAGGAGTCGCAGCCGGCCACGTCGCCGGTCTGCGCCGGGTCGCCGACCAGGGTCATGGAGCGGGCCGGGCAGCGGCGCATCAGCAACCGCCAGGCCATCGCGGACAGTTCCTGTGCCTCGTCCACCACGATGTGCCCGAAGGCCCAGGTGCGGTCGGCGGCGGCCCGTTCGGCGGCGCTGCGGGTGTCGGACTCCTCCTGGCGCTCGGCGAGGCGTTCGGCGTCGATGAGGTCGTGTGCGAGCAGGACCTCCGACTCCTCCTCGTCCTTGTCCTCGAACTCGTAGGTGCGGGAGCCGTAACTCAGCTCCAACACCCCCTGCGCGTACGCGATCCGCTCGCGGCGCTCGGCCTCGGCGGCGGCGCGCGCCGCTGCATCGTCCTCGCCGAGCAGCTCCGCGGCCTCGTCCAGAAGGGGTACGTCGGCGGGCGTCCAGTGGTCGGCGCCGCTGACCTGACGCCGGATCAACTCCTCGTCGCCTTCGGGGAGATGGGTGGGATCGGCGAGGTAGTCGGCGACGAGGTCCTGCGGGGTGAGGGTGGGCCAGAGCTCGTCGACTGCCGCCTGTACCGCCGGGCTGGTGGCGATCGCCTTGCCCAACTGCGCGATATCGGTGGGGTCGAGGAGGTTAGGGCCGCCGTACGGGTCGGCGCCGAGCCGCTCGGTGAGTTGTTCGGTGAGGGAGTCGATGACGGAGAAGGCGAAGTGGGGCCGGGCGAGATTGTGCGGGAGGCCGGCGTTACGGGCGCTCGCGCGCGCGTCCTCGGCCATCGCCCGGTCCAGGTACAGCGTTCCGTCGTCGTGCTCGATCTCGATGTGCGGATCGGGCACCCGCTGCCGGTCGCGCAACGCGGCGGCCAGCGCGCCCGCCATCTCGGCGCGGCCCTTGACGGCCGCGGCGGCCGGGGTGTCGGTCGCGGTGGCCCGTACGCCGGGGAAGAGCTCCCCGGTCGTGGCCAGCAGTACACCGGTCTCGCCGAGGGAGGGCAGCACCTCGCCGATGTACCCGAGGAAGGCGGGGTTGGGCCCGACGATCAGCACGGCACGCCGGGCCAGTTGCTCGCGGTGCGCGTACAGCAGATAGGCGGCCCGGTGCAGCGCGACGGCGGTCTTCCCGGTCCCCGGCCCGCCTTCGACGACGAGGACGCCGCGGTGCGGGGCGCGGATGATGCGGTCCTGCTCGGCCTGGATGGTCCGCACGATGTCGGTCATCCGCCCGGTCCGCGCCGTGTCGAGCGCGGCGAGCAGCACGGCGTCGCCGTCCGGGTCCTCGTACCCGGTGCGGGTGGTGTCGCTGAGATCCATGATCTCGTCGTGGAGCGCGGTGACCCGGCGGCCCTCGGTGGTGATGTGCCGGCGGCGGCGCAGACCCATCGTCGAATAACCGGTGGCGAGATAGAAAGGACGGGCCACGGGAGCGCGCCAGTCGATGAGCAGCGGGGTGCGTTCGGCGTCGTCCAGCCGCATTCCGATGCGACCGATGTGGTGGGTGACACCGTCCATGAGATCGATACGGCCGAAACAGAGTCCGGTCTCGACCGCATTCAGCGTGGTGACGGTGGTGGAGTGCTCGGCGACCCGGATGTCCCGCTCCACCATGGCCTGCCGACCGGTGCTGACCTGGCTGATCGACGTGCGTACGGCGGCTTCGGCCTGCTCCCTGAGCGCGTCGAGACGCTCATGGAGGAGCGAGACGAATTGCTGTTCGCTCCGCAATTCCTCGGTTGACAATTCGACCCCTGTCCGATAAGCTCTGCTCAGTAAGTTGCTTTTGACTTTCCATAGGAGATGTTCAGTCAGGAAAGTCGAAACACCCAATATACGCAGAGCGATACCCCGGCCGTCAATTCGGTGCCGGGGTATTTTTGTGCGCGGGGCAGGGGCGGGTGGGTGCCGCCGTGGGGCGCTCTAGGGCGTGTTTTAGAAGTCCCGTCTGGCCCACGACGCCTGGCACGCGCGCTCGCCGCGTTGTCGGAGTCATCCAAGTACGTCCAGTACGAGGATGATCCTCCGCCTTGCGATCGCACGCACCAGACGCCGTGGGCCCCGCCCAATGGGCGGACGACGCTACTTCTAAAACACGCCCTAGATGACGTCCGCCAGCTCCTGGAGCAGCCGGCGCTTGGGGCGGGCGCCGACCATCGACTTCACGGGTTCACCGGCCCGGAACACGAGCAGGGTCGGCATCGCGAGTACGCCGTACCGGTTCATCGTCTCGGGGTTCGTGTCCACGTCGAGCTGGACGACCTTGAGCCGCGCGGCCTCCTCCCGGGCCACGGCGCTGAGCACCGGCGCGAGCTGCCGGCAGGGCGGGCACCAGTCCGCGGTGAACTCCACCAGCACGGGAAGTCCGGCGTTCAGCACCTCCCGTTCGAAGCTGTCGTCCGTCACCACGGGGACGCCCTCGGCCTGGATCATGTGTCTTCTCCTTCTCGGGGTGAGTGGATCGCCAGCTCGCACAGCGGCTCGGCGGAGGCGGCCGGCCCCTGCGCCGCCTCGGCCTGCGCGAGCTGCTCGCCGACCTGGGCGCGTATGGAACCGAGCCGCCCGATCAACGCGTCCAGCTCGGCGAGCTTGCCGCGGTACACGGCGAGCGATGCGGGACACGAGTCCCCGGCCGGATGCCCGGCCCGCAGACACTCGACGAACGGCCGCGTCTCCTCCAGCTCGAACCCGAAGTCCTGCAGGGTCCGGATCTGCTGGATCAGCCGCAGATCGCCCTCGTCATAGGTGCGGTACCCGTTCCCCGCCCGCCGTGCGGGCAGCAGCCCGCGGGACTCGTAGTAACGCAGAGCCCGGGTACTGGTCCCGGCCCGCTCCGCGAGCTCGCCGATGCGCACGTCCACGACGGTAATCCTTGACGCGGGCGTCAAGGCAACGGCCGCGTTCGCGGACCGCAGGTGGGCAGGGCCCGGGGCATGGCGCGAAACCGACGGACATGGTTGCTCTCCGTAATCGGACGCGCATAATAGTGGAACAGCACTCTCGACCACATCGCGTGGAGGTAGGCATGGCCCGTGCCTGGGAAGCGGATCCGTCCGCCTTATTCGAGCGGCGACTCGGCAAGTCGCCGGTCGAACTGGGGAATTCGGACGGAAATGACGAGTGCCCCGACATCTGGCAGCTCGACAACGGCGACATCGCCGTGATCGGCCGGGATCTGACGAACCACTACGCTCCGCGTCTTCCGCGGGGAGTCACGCTTGCCCCGGACGAGCGTCTGGTCATCATTCCCGGAAGCACTTTGAGTGCCGCGAAGGCGGACATCCCCGATGCCTGAGGTGTGCGCGCCCGTTCTCCTGCCGGAGCGGGGTGAGCGACTTGTCCGGGAGGCGTACCGAGAGGACTTCCGCGAGCGCAGCGCCGTACTCCGTGACGCGGACTCCTGGAAGCTGGAGCGCCGCCAGCACTTCGAGGAGCAGGGCAGTCCGAGCCGTGACGCCCTTCGGCGCGGTGACTGGGAGGAGTCCCTGCGGCTCATGGCAGAACGCGCCGACACTCTCGCGGCCGCCGCCCGGAAGGACGAACGCCAGGGGCATGTGTTTCACCGCGTTCGCCTGGTCGAAGAGCCGCTGACCCCTTATCTCCAGTGGGAATTGCACTCGCTTCGGCAACAGGCCCGATTCGGTACGCGCGTGCGTGTCGTGAGCGCCGAATCCGTGGCCGCGGTCGAGCGGTCACAGCCACTGCCGGAGCTCGTGGTGCTGGGCGGCCGGACCCTCTTCAACGTCCTCTATTCCGAGGCGGGACATCCACAGGGGGCGATCCGCTTCACGGAGCCCGACGTCGTGGCCGAATGGGAGCACTACATCAAGTCGCTCTACGAGTCGGGCGAGGAGATCGCGTCGTACTTCGAACGGGTCGTGGCCCGTCTCCCCGCCCCGACGAGCCTGCCGGAGTAGACGATCAGCCAGAACGGTGACGACGAGAGACGCCCCGCCGGGTCGGCGAACGACCTGTCGGGGTCCTCGCGTGATGTCGTGCAGGCGGGAAGTGTCAGTGGCGGCATCCACTTCCATGGTCCGGGCGGCGAGGAAGACCGGCCGCCGGCGGGCCCACAGCCTCGCCAACTCCCCGCCGACGTCCACGGTTTCGTCAATCGGGTCCATGAACTCGACCAGCTGAACGCCGTCGTGGCCGGGGAGAACGGCGACCCACTGGTCATCTCCGTCTGCGTCATCGCGGGCACGGCCGGGGCCGGAAAGACCTCGCTCGCGCTGCGCTGGGCGCACCAGGTACGGGACCGGTTCCCGGACGGGCAGCTCTACGTCAATCTGCGCGGCTACGATCCGGGGGAGCCGGTCACCGCCGACGAGGCCCTGCACCGGTTTCTGCCCGCGCTCGGCGTACCGGCGCAGTCCGTGCCGCAGAACATCGACGCGGCGGCCGCGCTCTACCGCTCGCTGCTGGCCGACCGCCGGATGCTCGTCGTCCTGGACAACGCCGCCACGGTCGGGCAGGTCCGGCCACTGCTTCCCGGGGGCGCCGGCTGTCTCACGGTCGTCACCAGCCGCAGCAGGCTGTCCGGACTCACCGTCAGGGACGGCGCGCGCCGCCTCACTCTCGGCACCCTCCCCCAGGCCGAGGCCGTGGCGCTGCTGCGAGCGGTCACCGCGGGCTACCGCCCCGAGGACGACCTGGGGAAACTGACCGAACTGGCCGATCTCTGCGCGCAGTTGCCGCTGGCCCTGCGTATCGCGGCCGAGCGCGCGGCGAGCCGGCCGCATCTGCGGCTCGACGACCTGATCGCAGATCTGCGTGACGAGTCGGCTCTGTGGGACGCGTTGAGCACGGGGGACGACGAGGAGGCGGAGGCCGTCCGCACGGTCTTCGCCTGGTCCTACCGCGCCCTGTCCGAGCAGGCGGCCCGGCTGTTCCGGCTGCTCGGTCTGCATCCGGGGCCCGAGTTCGGCCTCCAGGCCGCCGCCGCCATCGCCGCGACCCCCGTCAGCAGAACCCGGCAACTGCTCGACTCCTTGGTCAACGCCCATCTCCTGGAACAGATGGGACCCGATCGCTACCAATTCCACGACCTGCTCCGCGCGTACGCCACCGGCCAGGCCCAGCACGAGGAGCCGGCCGGGGAGCGGGGCGCCGCGCTCCACCGCGTACTGGACTGGTATCTGCACGGTGCGGACGCCGCCCAGGACTGGATCAGCCCCGACGAACAGCACGTACCGCTCCCCCCGCCCGGGGACGAGGTGCGTCCGTCGGCGTTCGCCGACTACAACTCCGCGGTGGACTGGGCCGAACGCGAGCACGGCAACCTCCTGCGGGCGATCCGTGCGGCGGTCGGCACGGACGACCGGAGGGCCTGGCAGCTGGCGGTCGTCTTCTGGAACGCCCGCCCCTCCTCCGCGCCGGTCAGCGAGTGGCTGGCGGTCGGCGACATCGCGCTCGAAGCGGCTCGGCGGACTGGCGATCGTCAGGCCGAAGCGCGGCTTCTGACCCACCTCGGCAGGGACAACGTCCGCGTGGACCGGCTCGCCGAGGCGCTGGAATGCCATCGGCGTGCCCTGGAGATCCGCCATGGAACCGGCGACCACGCAGGTGAGGCGACCTCACTGAATCTGATCGGCCTCGTCCATCTCCGCCGACGCCAACTCACCGCCGCGGCCCAGCACTTCGAGCGGGCCATCCCGCTTTTCCAGGGGGCGGACTCGCCGCCGTGGGCGGCCATCGCCCTGTCCAACCTGGCGTCCGCCCACTACAGCGCCGGACGGCCTGCGGAGGCGTCCGCCGTCGCCCGCGACGCCCTCGCCGCGCACCGTGCCTTGGACAATCCGCGGGGAGAGGGGAACATCCTGCGGGTCGTGAGCTGTCTTCAGCTCGAAGAGGGCAGGGCTGAGGAGGCCCTGCGCTCCGCGCAGCGGGCGCTGGACATCGCGCTCGGGCTTCGGGACGACCGGCTGGAGGGGTACTGGCTCATCGCCCTCGGTGACGCCCAGCGGTCCCTCGGCGCGTACGACGACGCCCTCGTCTCCTATCAGCGCTCGGCCGTCCTCCACCGCCGGCTCGGCAATCGGAGCCGGGAGGCCCTCGCCTGGTGCGGGGCCGGGCAGACGTATCTCGCGCTCGAACGGCGGGCGGAAGCCGTGCAGTTCCACCGGCGGGCCGTCGCGGCGCACCGGGAGCTGGGGGACGCGTGGCACGAGGCCGTCGCGCTCGACGCGTTGGCCGGGGCCGTCGTGGCGGACGATCCGGGGGCCGCCGCCGGGCACTGGGCCGGTGCGTTGGAGCTGGTCCGGGGGTACGACGATCCGCGCGCCGGCGCCACGCGTGAGCGCATCGCGGCCTCGCTCGGGCGGGCCTGACCTCACTCCCGGAGCCAGAACCCCGAGCGCTCCACCCAGAGGTCCAGCAGGCGTGCGTCGCCGGTGATCTCGATGGGGGCAGGCTTCGCGGAGCGGCGGGCGTACAGGAGAAGGAGCAGGTCGGGCAGGGGGGCGCGGACCGTGACCGCCGTGGTCTCGGGGGCGGGGCCGTCCGCGCGGTGGCAGGCGACCGTGTCCCCCGTGAGGTCGACCAGCCAGCCCGGCGCCGCGCCCGGTCCGCGGAAGTGCAGGGTGCGGCCGGGGCCGAGCAGCGGGGGGACTCCGGGGCGGGGCTCGATGACCTCGGGGACGGTGCCGAAGCCCATCCACTCGTCGATGCCCTCGACGGCGACGTCGTCGCCGACCGTGAACTCCGCCCCGACGGCCCAGCTCGCGTCCGCGCGGTGAACCACCGCCTCGAAGAGCATGCGGCGCGCCCAGAACGCCGTCGTTCCGCCCGGCCCCGGCGTCCATACCCGCTCCGCCGGCCCGGCGGCGCGCAGCGCGTCCCCCAGGCCCGCCGCGCCCTCGGCGACCCACGCGTCCACCGCCTCGGGGTCGGCGTCGGCGTCGGCGGAGACGTCGTTGACCAGGTCTTCCGGTACGGGTCCCGTCGCGCGGGTGCGTACGACCGACTCGGCCCAGTGGTGGGTACCGCCGACGTGCCGCAGCAGTTGGCCGAGAGTCCAGCCGGGACAGGTGGGCACCGGGACCGTCATGTCCGCGCCTTCGACGCAGGACCGCAACAGGCCGGTCTGCGTGGCGAGTTCGGCGCGGTGACGGTCGTAGCTCAGCCCACTCATGGTGGCAGCGTAGTCCGGCGTCCAGCACCCGCCGCGCGCGAAGTTGAGTGAAAATGGCCCCGGAGTCGTACAACTGCGCATAGTCGGGAGGCCTGATGAACGAGAACGGAGACGTGGCGCTGCCCGTCGACCTCGTGACCATCTCCCGCACCGTCGCGCACGCGCTCGTCCCCAGGGCGGAGCTCCCCGAACGGTCCTGGGTGGACGCGACGACGGGCCAACTCCTCGGGCAGTTGAGCCTGTTGCTGCTGGAGGACCTCGGTGACACGGACCCG
Organism: Streptomyces sp. NPDC058665; assembly: GCF_042714995.1. Classification (NCBI taxonomy): domain Bacteria; kingdom Bacillati; phylum Actinomycetota; class Actinomycetes; order Kitasatosporales; family Streptomycetaceae; genus Streptomyces; species Streptomyces sp. NPDC058665. The sequence goes on along the minus strand of NZ_JBHXRX010000016.1, from coordinate 12,192 downwards.
GCGCCGGTGCGGGATCTGCACCGGATCGCGTACCGGCTGCTCGACCGGAACGGGCGGCCGGACCCCCGCACACCGCCGCTGCACGCGTACGAGTACATGCGCACGCTCGCGACCGTCACCCACTCCGTCGCCGCGCTCTACACCCGCCGGTGGGCCGGCGAGCGCTGAGGAAGGGGCTTCAGGAATTCAACGCGCCGGGGTCATTGACGGGCCATCGGGGTTCATCTAAACAACAGTGGTGAGAGCGCTCTCAACTCCCGCTCCCACCCCCGCAGAAGCAGCCGGACCCATCTCGGCACCATCCGCACCGGAGGTGTTCCTTGAGAACGAGCCGCACCGGAAGCAGACCTCGCGCATCGCGCGCCCCCCGCACCCCCCTCCTCGCCGCCTTCCTCGCCATGTCCGTCGCCGTCGCCGGTTTCGTCGGTCTCACGACCGCCGGCACCGCGCGGGGCGACGTACCGCCCGCGCCCGGCTGGAACCTTCAGTGGAGCGACGACTTCAACGGCGGGAACGGCGCTCCGCCGTCCGCCGCCAACTGGCAGGTCGACACCGGACACGGTTACCCCGGCGGTCCGGGCAACTGGGGCACCGGCGAGATCCAGAACTACACCGCCAACGCCGAGAATCTGAGCCTCGACGGCAACGGGAATCTGAAGATCACCCCGCTCAGGGACGGCGCGGGCAACTGGACCTCCGCCCGCGTCGAGACCAAGCGCGCCGACTTCAAGGCACCGGCCGGCGGCACCCTGCGTATCGAGGGCCGGATTCAGATGCCGAACGTGACGGGCGCCGCCGCCGCCGGTTACTGGCCCGCCTTCTGGGCGCTGGGCGCGCCCTATCGGGGCAACTACTGGAACTGGCCCGCCATCGGCGAGTTCGACATCATGGAGAACGTCAACGGGATCAACTCGGTCTGGGCGGTGCTGCACTGCGGCGTCAACCCGGGCGGCCCCTGCAACGAGACGACCGGACTCGGCGCCAACCGCGCCTGTCCCGGCGCGAGTTGCCAGTCGGCCTTCCATACGTACCGCTTCGAGTGGGACCGCTCCAGCTCGCCCAACGCCCTGCGCTGGTACGTGGACGACCAGCTCTACCACACGGTCACCCAGAACCAGTTGGACGCGACGACGTGGGCCAACATGACCGAGCACGCGGGGTACTTCATCCTGCTCAACGTCGCGATCGGCGGCGCGTTCCCCGACGCGCTCGGCGGGCCGACACCGACTCCGGCCACCGTGCCGGGGCGGCCGATGCTGGTCGACTACGTGGGCGTCTGGACCCGTGGCGGCTCCGGCCCGACGGATCCGCCGACCGATCCCCCGACCGACCCGCCCTCCGGCTCCTCGCAGCTCTACGCACGCAGCGGCGGCGGTCTCGGCGACGCCGCGGCGTCCGGCGCGAACGCCACGCTCACCTCGGCGGGCGGCGCCAACCGTGACGGTACGCCGACCAATCCGCAGGTCTTCACCTCCGGCGGGATCACCCGCGCCTACAACGGCGGGGCGACCGAGTTCGACCTCCTCGTCGACGCCGGTACGACCGTGGCCAACGGCCAGCAGGTCAGGGTGAGTTACGACCGTACGGGGGACGGCAGCTGGGACCGTACGGAGACGTATCACTACTTCGCGACGGACCCCGCACCCGGCTTCGAGCACTACACACAGGCCAGGGGCCTGAAGGCGTCGACGGGTTCGCACGGCGACCTGGTCAACGGCAAGGTACGGATCGAGGTCTGGAACGCCATCGGCAACGGGGCGAGCACGCTGGGCATCGGCAACCAGTCGGTGGTCCGCATCCCGTACGGCTGACCGGCGCGGCACCTCCACCGCACCCCCGTCGCGCACCCCCCTCGCACCCAACTCGGGCCCCACAGAAGCCCTGTGGGGCCCTCAGCCCGCGGTCAGTTCTCCCCGAACGGCCACCGGCGGCCCACCGCGACGTGCAGGATGATCGACAGACCGAGCGCGTTGAGTGCCGTGTGGCCCACCCACTCCTGGCTGGTGGGCCTCGTCCAGTCCAGGGTGTCGGCGTAGGCGGTCAGCGCCGCGTACAGAGCCGCCCCCAGGACCAGCGAGGCCCCCAGCGTCGCCAAGCGCTCCTGCCCCGGGCTCAGATGGGGGCGGAAAGCGCCCTCGAAGAGCATGCCGACGGTCAGCCCGGCGGCGACGAAGCACCCGGCCCCGGCGTTGACAGTGGCCGGGCTGACGTCGCCGGGACCGTGGATGAGTACGTACGTCAGCAGCGTCCCCCCGATCACCACGATGTTCGCCGGCACGATGCGCGACCACCTGCGCCGGGGCTCGGCGAAGGGCCACCCCCGCCAGACGACGAAGAACCAGACCTGCCAGGCGCCGATCAGCACCAGTACCGCGCCGAGTTCCTCGCCGGGCACCGGACCGCTCGCGCTGGTGAGACCCGACCCCGGGGGTGCCCGGAAGTCCACGGCCACGGCGTACAGGATGATCGCCACGCCCCACGACACCACCAGGGCCGCGATCCCCGCCCAGATGCGGGGCAGCCGGCGCAGCGGCCGGCCTTCGCAGACGAGGGTCAGCTGGAGCATCGCCACGAACGCGGCGCCGGCGAGCGGCAGGGACGCCGGGTACAGCGCGGCGTGACCGGGGCCTGGGGTCGGGTCGAAGATGCCGTCGAAGTCGAGATGGCCGATGAAGACCTGGCCCGCCATGGCCAGGAGGACGGCGGCGGCGGCGATGAAGACCGTGTCGGTCAGCCCCGACCAGCCGGGACGCAGACGCGAGCCCGGCCAGTCCTCCCACCAGAACGCCACCATGGCCACCGCGGGCAGGGCGAAGGTGATCAGCGGCCCGAACAGGGTCACCGAGTCCGCGGCGCCGCCCCCGCCGAACGCGAACAGCACCGCGACGGGAACGACGAACAGCAGACCGGCCAGCCCCAGGCCCGGCTGCCGCTCCAGGCGCCGCCGCTCGGCCCGCAGGAATCCGGCGCCGTGCAGCCGCGCCGGGGTGCTGATGAGCGGCCGGTCCGGCAGCGCGTCGCCGCCGCGTTTCCGGTCCCCCGGGGCCGGCGGTGCCGTCATGCGGGTGTGCCAGGGGGGCCCATCGGATCCATCGGGTCCATCACCAGCTCGGCGGCCATCGGCAGGGACTCCGGGCGGCGTCCGGTCGCGTGGAAGACTGCGTTCATCATCGCCGCCGCCATGCCGACCTGGCCGATCTCGCCGACGCCCTTGACGCCGAGCGGGCCCGCGACGTCGTCGGTGACATCGACGAACTCGACGGTGACGTCGGGGGCGTCGGCGTTGACGGGTACGAGGTACTCACCGAGATTGCCGGCCCCCCACCGCCCGTACCGCGGGTCCATCTGGTTGCCTTCGAGCAGCGCCTGGCTCATCCCCCAGAGCATTCCGCCCATGAGCTGGCTGCGCGCGAGCTTGGGGTTGAGCACGCGTCCGGGGGCGAACACGCCGACCATCCTCCGTACGCGTACGAGACCGAAGTCCGGGTCGACGGCCACCTCGGCGAACTGGGCCCCGAAGGTCATCAGCCCGTGCGGGGTGTCCATCGGCGGGGGCGTCCAGTCGCCGAGCGCGTCCATCATGCTCAGATGGTTGCGCCCCATCATCTCGGCGTACGTCTCGCCGGCCCCCGATCCGTTGCCGAGGCTCATCCGGCCGTCCTGGACCACGACGGCCGAGGGGTCCGCGCCGTGCAGCGGGGAGCCGCCGTCCGCCACCGCCATGGCGATCAGCTGGCGGCGCAGCTCGACCGCCGCGTTGTGGACGGCGGCGCTGACCATGGAGGCGCCCATGGAACCCACCGACGCGCTGGCGTTGGGCAGATCGCTGTCGCCCGCCTCGAACGTGACGTCGCTCATGTCCATGCCCAGCCCGTCGGCGGCGACCTGGGTCATCGCCGTGGTGCCGCCGGTGCCGAACTCCTGGGTGCCGCACTGCATGACGGCGCTGCCGTCTGCGTAGATCCGCACCCGCGCCTGCTGGGGCGGCATCATGAACGCCATGGGGTAGGCGGCCACGGCCATTCCGGAGCCGATGAGCCAGTCGCCCTCGCGCCGCGAGCGCGGCTCGGGGTCGCGCCGCTCCCAGCCGAAGAGGCGGGCACCGGTACGCAGACACTCCTCCAGACCGTCGCTGGACCAGGGGTGGCCGTGCTCGTCCACGGACGCGCGGTTGCGCAGGCGCAGTTCGACGGGGTCCACCCCCGTGGCGTACGCGAGTTTGTCCATCGCCACTTCCAGGGTGGAGACTCCCAGCGACTCTCCCGGCGCGCGCATGAAGGTGGGCGTCATGATGTTGCCGCGGATCAGCCGGTGCACACCGAGGTAGTTCTCGCAGGTGTAGAGCTGCGAGGTGACGCCGGTCGCGGGCTCGGCCCAGTCGTCGAACGGCGAGGTGACCGAGAGTTTCTCGTGGCGTACGGCGGTGATCCTCCCGTCCTTCGCCGCCCCGATCGACAGCCGCTGCTCCTGCTCCTCCCGGTGTCCGTGGGAGGTGTAGGTCTGCGGCCGGGTCAGGGCCAGCCGCACCGGGCGCCGGACGTGCCTGGCCGCCATCGCGGCGAGGGTGACATGCGGCCAGGTCATCGCCTTGCCGCCGAAGCCGCCGCCGACGAACTCGGTGATGACGCGGATATGGGCGATCGGGATGCCGAGGAGCTGGGCGACGGTGAGCTGGGTGGCCCGGACCCCCATGGTCGAGTCGTAGAGCGTCAGCCGCTCGCCGTCCCAGACGGCCGTGGTGGCGGAGGGTTCCAGCGTGTTGTGGTGGTTCGCCGCGTAGTGGTGGTCCACGTCGACCCGTACGGGTGCCTGGGCCAGCGCGGTCTCGACGTCACCGCGTTCGTTCCGGCCCGGCATCAGACCGCCGAACAGGGTCGCCGCCTCGTACGCCGCCGCCCGTCCCTCCTCGATCGTGGTGACGGAGTCGGCGCGCTCGTAGGTGATGTCGAGCAACGAAGCGGCGTACTGGGCGCGTTCATGGCTGTCGGCGACCACGATGGCCACCGGCTGCCCGGCGTAGTGGACGGTGTCGTCCTGCATGGGGAAGAACGTCTCACCGGGTGCCGCGCCGCCCACGAGCGAGGGAAGCAGGGGCGGTTGCGACGCGATGCGGGTGAGGTTGTCGTGGGTGAGGACGGCCAGGACGCCGTCCTCGTCCCGTACCCGCTTCTCGTCGATCGCCAGGACCCGGCCGCTGGGGATGCCCGCGCCGACGACGGCGGCGTGGACCAGGTTCGGCAGTTCGATCTCGGCGGTGTACCGGGCCGCTCCGGTGACCTTCCGCCGACCGTCGACCCGGCTGACGGGCTTGCCGACCGCGTTGCTCATCGTGCGTCTCCGTTCACGACCTGCTCCAGCGCGCGCACCATCGCCCGCCGCGCCATGGGGATTTTGAACGCGTTGTCCTTGCGCGGACTCGCCGGTGCCATTTCCAGCGCGGCGGCCTCCGCGAACGCCTCGGTGGTCGCCGGGCCGCCGGTCAGGGCGGCTTCCGCGCGCCGGGCCCGCCACGGTTTCGTACCGACACCGCCGAGGGCGAGGCGTACGCCGTCGACCCGGCCGTCCCGTACATCGACGGCCGCAGCGACGGAGACCAGGGCGAACTCGTAGGACTGCCGGTCGCGGAGCTTCAGATACAGCGAGCGCTCGGCGATCGGTGTCGGCGGTACCTCGATCGCCACGATGAGCTCCCCGCGTTCCAGGGGGTGTTCCACCTCGGGCGTGCTCCCCGGGAGCAGGTAGAAGTCGTCGATGGGGATGCCTCGCGCGCCGGACGGGCCGAGTGTGTGGACGACCGCGTCGAGTGCGACGAGCGCGACGCCGACGTCGGAGGGGTGGGTGGCGACGCAGTCGTCACTGGTGCCGAGCACCGCGTGCAGGCGGTTGAGGCCGTCCATGGCCGAACAGCCGCTCCCCGGCTCGCGTTTGTTGCAAGGGGAGACGCCGTCGCGGAAGTAGGAGCAGCGGGTGCGCTGGCAGAGATTGCCGCCCATGGAGGCCATGTTGCGCAACTGCTCGGAGGCGCCCAGGAGAAGCGCCTGCGAGATCATCGGGAAGCGCCGTACGACGTCGGCGGAGCGCGCGACGTCCGTCATTCTCGCGAGGGCCCCGATGCGCAGACCGGTGCCGGGCGTGAAGTCGATCTCCTTCAGGGGAAGGGAGTTGACGTCCACCAGCACGTCGGGGCGGGTCACTCCGAGCCGGATGAGGTCGATCTCCGTGGTGCCGCCGGCGAGGAAAGCACTGGCGGAATCGGCGCCGACGGTGGCGATGGCCTCGTCCACGGTGCTCGCACGCGTGTAACTGAGAGGTCGCATATCAGGCCCGCCCACTCGTCGCGGTGCCGGCGTCGCGGATATCGCGAACCGCCGCCCGGATATTCGGATAGGCGGCGCAGCGGCAGAGATTGCCACTCATGTGTTCGGCGATTTCCTCGTCCGTCGTCGCGTTTCCCTCTTTGAGCAGGGCCACCGCCGACATGAGCTGTCCCGAGGTGCAGTAGCCGCACTGGAAGGCGTCACGCTCGATGAACGCGCTCTGGAGGGGGTGCAGATCGCCGCCGTCCGCGAGGCCCTCGACCGTGCTGACCTCGTGGCCCTCGCAGGCCACCGCCAGCGTCAGACAGGCGAGCACCCGCCGGTCGTCCACCCAGACCGTGCAGGCGCCGCAGGTTCCCTGGTCGCACCCTTTCTTGGTGCCGGTGAGGCTCAGATGGTCGCGCAGGGCGTCCAGGAGACTGACGCGGGGTTCCAGTTCGATCTCGTGAATCTCACCGTTGACTTTCATGGACACCGGGGCACGCGCCGGTCCGATCACAGCTGTCAGCCTTCCCTGTGTGTGGATGACCCGAAAGAAGCCTCTTCGGTGCGGGATTCTCCACTGCGGAAATCCCCGCCGGCCCTTTTGACACCGCAACACGCAAGGAACCGCACGAAAGCCGGTCCGGAGTACGAAAAATGACCGGTCCGTACGGACGTCTCCGTACGGACCGGTCTTTCGCAAGGCCAGGGGAAGGGGGATCAACCCCCGGCCGGGGTATTCGGGTCAAGCGGTCAGACCTTCGCCGGCGTCAAGCCCTCACCGACGTCGGACCTTCGCGGGCGTCAGACCTTCGCCGGCGTCCCGTCCGCGTCGCGCGCCTCCGGTACGGCGGATGATCCGTCGGCCGCGCCGTCGGACTCCTTCGTGAGGCTCGGCCCGTCGCCGCCGTGCGCCCCGTGGTCGTCGACCAGCATCTTCTCGTCGAACGGGATGCGGCCGGACAGCACCTCGTCCACCCTCGCCCGGTCGATCTCCTTCGTCCACGTACCGACGAGGACCGTGGCGACGGCGTTGCCCGCGAAGTTCGTCAGGGCGCGCGCCTCGCTCATGAAGCGGTCGATGCCGACGATCAGGCCGACGCCGTCGACCAGTTCGGGACGGTGCGACTGAAGGCCGCCCGCCAGGGTCGCGAGACCCGCGCCGGTGACACCCGCCGCGCCCTTCGACGCGATGATCATGAAGATCAGGAGGCCGATCTGCTCACCGATGGAGAGCGGGTCGCCCATCGCCTCGGCGATGAAGAGCGACGCCATCGTGAGGTAGATGGCCGTGCCGTCGAGGTTGAAGGAGTAGCCCGTCGGCACGGTGATACCGACGACGGGCTTGCTGACACCCAGGTGCTCCATCTTCGCGATCAGCCGCGGCAGCGCCGACTCGGACGACGAGGTGGAGAGGATCAGCAGGAACTCGCGCGCCAGGTACTTCAGCAGCGAGAAGAGGTTGATGCCCGTGATCACCTTGAGCAGCGCGCCGAGGATGACGAAGACGAAGAGCGCGCAGGTGATGTAGAAGCCGACCATGATGACCGCGAGCGACTTCAGCGCGTCCATGCCGGTCTCGCCGACCACCGCCGCGATGGCGCCGAAGGCACCGACCGGGGCCGCCCACATGATCATCGCGAGGATACGGAAGACCAGGCGCTGGATGTGCCCGATGCCGCGCAGGATCGGCTCGCCGGTGGAGCCCATCGCCTGGAGCGCGAAGCCCGCCAGCAGCGCGACGAGCAGCGTCTGGAGCACCTCGCCCTCGGTGAAGGCGGAGACGAGCGTGGTCGGGATGATGCCGACCAGGAACTCCGCGGTGGTCTCGGCGTCGCCGTCGACCTGCGCCGCGCCGGCGTCGGCCGTGGCCTGGGTGATGTGCAGCCCGGAACCGGGCTCCAGGATGTTGCCGACGACGAGGCCGATGGCCAGCGCGACGGTCGACATGACCATGAAGTAGCCGAGGGCCAGACCGCCGACGGCGCCGACCTTGGCTGCCTTGCGGACGGATCCGACGCCCAGCACGATGGTGCAGAAGATGATCGGGGAGATCATCATCTTGATGAGGTTGACGAAGCCGGTCCCGATGGGCTTCAGCTCGACGGCCACCCCCGGGGCGGCGAAACCGACGGTGATTCCGAGAATCACTGCGACGATCACGGCCAGATACAGATAATGGGTACGGTCCCGAGTAGCGGCCACGGGTCCTCCTTGACTCGTTTGTCCCTGCGCGACCCTCCCGTCCCGAGGGGGTCCCGGCGACTATCCATCAGGCTGTGACCCCGGTCACCCTTACGTGCATTTCGTTCATACGATTTCGGCCAGGCAGACTTGCGTCATGCAGCTACCCCGTCCCCGCAGCCTCGCGGGCCAGCTCTTCGCGATGCAGGTCGTGCTGGTCGCGGCTGTCGTGGCCGGATGCGCGCTCTTCGCGTACTTCACCGACCGGGCGCAGGCCGAGGAGACCGCCAAGCGCCAGGTGACGGCCACGGCGCGGGCGATGGCCGACTCCCCGTCCGTACGGGAGGCCATCAGGTCCGACGATCCCTCGGCCACGCTCCAGCCCTACGCGGAACGTGTGCGGATCGACACGGGCGTGGACTTCGTCACGATCATGAAGCCGGACGGGACGCGCTGGACGCATCCGGATCCTGAGCTGATCGGACTGCCCTTCATCGGCACGACCGAGCCCGCGCTGCTCGGCAAGACCTTCACCGAGACGTACACGGGGACCCTCGGGCCCTCGACCCGGGCCGTGACCCCGATCGAGGACGACGGGCGCATCACGGGGCTGATCAGCGTCGGCATCACCGTCGACCGGATCTCCAGCCAGTTGGAGGAACAGGTGAAGGTCCTGGCGCTGGCGGCCGGGGGCGCCCTCGTGCTGGGCGGTGTGGGTACGTACGTGATCAACGCGCGGCTGCGCCGCCACACCCACGGGATGAACGCGGCCGAGCTGAGCCGGATGCACGACTACCACGAGGCCGCGCTCCACGCCGTGCGCGAGGGTCTGCTCATGCTGGACGGACGGCGCAGGATCGCGCTGATCAACGACGGCGGGCAGGAGCTCCTCGGTCTGGACGACAGCGCCGTGGGCCGCAACATCGACGAGCTCGGGCTGCCCGCCCCGCTCGTCGGGGCGCTCCTCGCCTCCGAGCCGCGCGTGGACGAGGTCCATATGACGGCCGACCGGATCGTCGTCGTCAGTACCCGTCCGGTGATCGGCGGCGAGCGGCGCGGTACGGTCGCCACGCTCCGGGACCACACCGAAATCCAGGCACTGTCGGGCGAGTTGGACTCGGAGCGCGGTTTCACGCACGCTCTTCGCTCGCAGGCGCACGAGGCGGCGAACCGGCTGCACACGGTGGTGTCGCTGATCGAGATGGGGCGGGTGGAGGAGGCGGTGGAGTTCGCCACGGCGGAGCTGGAGCTGGCGCAGGTGCTCACGGACCGGGTGGTCGGCGCGGTGGCCGAGCCGGTGCTCGCGGCGCTGCTGCTCGGCAAGGCGGCGCAGGCGAACGAACGGGGCGTGGAGCTGGTGCTCGCCGGGGACAGCCGTATCGACGACGGGGTGCTGCCGCCGTCGCTGGCCGCCCGCGATCTGGTGACCGTGCTCGGCAATCTGATCGACAACGGGGTGGACGCGGCGCAGGGCACGGACGGCGCGCGGGTCACCGTCACCGCGCTGGCCGGGGACGGTGAGCTGCTGCTGCGGGTACGGGACACGGGGCCGGGCGTCGCGCCCGGTGACATCGATGAGGTGTTCCGGCGCGGCTGGTCGACCAGGGGCGCGGGCCGCGGACTCGGGCTGGCGCTCGTACGCCAGGCGGTGCACCGGGCGCACGGCACGGTGGAGCTGACACCGGGGCGGGACGGCGGGGCGGAGTTCACCGTACGGCTGCCGCTGGGCACACGTGACGGGGCGGTTGCGGGCCCTGCGGGCCCCCGTCCCGACGCACGTGACACGACGGACGCGAGCGCGGCGGAGCAGATGGCCGGCGCCTCGGCCGACGGCGGGAAGAAGGGCGGATCATGACCGGGACCACGGACGGCGCCGCCCGCCCCATTCGCGTGCTCGTCGTCGAGGACGACCCCGTCGCGGCCGACGCCCATCAGCTGTACGTGGGCCGGGTGCCCGGCTTCGAGGTGGCCGGGGTCGCGCACTCCCGGGTCGAGGCCGGCCGCGCCCTGGAGCGTACGGACGTGGATCTGATCCTCCTCGACCTGTATCTGCCGGACGGGCACGGGCTCCAACTGCTGCGCAGTCTGCGGGCCGTCGGCCACCACGCGGACGTCATCGCCGTCACGTCGGCGCGCGATCTCGCGGTCGTACGCGAAGGGGTGTCGCTGGGCGTCGTGCAGTACGTACTGAAGCCCTTCGCCTTCGCCACGCTGCGCGACCGGCTCAGCCGTTACGCCGAGTTCCGGGCCGCCGCCGGTGAGGCCAGCGGGCAGGACGAGGTGGACCGGGCACTCGGCGCGCTGCGCGCTCCGCAGCCCGCGTCGCTGCCCAAGGGGCTCAGCGGGCCGACGCTGGAGTCGGTGACGCGTGCGCTGCGCGACGCGCGGGAGGGCCTGACGGCCACGGAGGCCGCGGCCACACTCGGCATCTCCCGGATCACCGCGCGCCGTTATCTGGAGCATCTGGTCGTCGCCGGGCAGGCGGACCGCAGCCCGCAGTACGGCCAGATCGGGCGTCCGGAGCTCCAGTACCGGTGGATCGTCTCCGCCCGGTAGCACGGACACCGCGAGGTCACGGGCGTCGCTCGCACCGCCCGTCAACCCGCTGGTCACGCCCGTACGCGCCGGTGAACAATGCGGTCATGACTGTTCTCGGCGCCGTGTTCCGCCCCCAACTTCCCCCCGAACGACTCCGCGACATCGCCCGCACCGCGGACGAAGCCGGCCTGGACGAGCTGTGGCTCTGGGAGGACTGCTTCCTGGAAAGCGGCATCGCCAGTATCGCCGCGGCCCTCGCCTGGACGGAGCGGCTGCGCGTCGGCGTCGGTCTGCTCCCCGTACCCCTGCGCAACGTCGCGCTGACGGCCATGGAGGCCGCGACGCTGCACCGGCTGTTCCCCGGCCGGGCCCTGCTCGGGGTCGGGCACGGCGTGCAGGACTGGATGCGGCAGACCGGTACGCGCGTCGAGTCACCCGTGACCCTGCTGCGCGAGCATCTGGTGGCGCTGCGCGCTCTGCTGGCCGGTGAGCGGGTGACCACGGACGGCCGTTACGTGAAGCTGGACGCCGTCGCGCTCGACTGGCCGCCGGCCACCGCACCCGCGCCGCCCGCCGTGTACGCCGGCGCCACCGGACCGCGCACGATGCGGCTGACGGGCGAGGCCGCCGACGGCACGATCCTGACGGGCGGCACCTCGCCGGGCGCGGTACGCCTGGCCCGCCAACTCATCGCGGAGGGGCGGGAGTCGGCCGGGCGCACCGGCCACCACCCGGTGGTCGTCTACCTCCACACGGCGACCGGCCCGGATGCCGGGGCGCGGCTGCGGGCCGAGTTGGACGCACTGGGCGACAGCTGGGGGCCGGAGGGACCGTACGGAGTCGCGGGCACCGCCGACGCGGTCGCCGACGCCGTGCGGGAGCTCGCGGAGGCCGGGGCGGACACCGTGGTGCTCCAGCCGACGGCCGACGATCCGGACCCGGAGGGCTTCATCCGTTTCACGGCCGCCGAGGTCCGACCGCTCGTGCCGGGCACGGAGTGAGCTGTGCACGGGGATTGACCTTCAGATTGACCCGGTCCTACGGTCGCCGGGCAGCCCTTAGCGGCTAGGTCCTGTCCGGCGGATCTTCGCGGATGAGCCCGGGGCGTCTGGTGCGGTGCATCGCAAGGCGCCGAAGTGCCCGCAGGGTGGTTTCCTGTGGGCACTTCGGC
>NZ_JBHXRX010000015.1:106017-146019 GCF_042714995.1 Streptomyces sp. NPDC058665 | reverse complement strand
CCAAGTACGTCCAGTACGAGGATGATCCTCCGCCTTGCGATCGCACGCACCAGACGCCGTGGGCCCCGCCCGGTGGGCGGACGACGCTACTTCTAAAACACGCCCTAGCCGCGCGGCTCCGCCGCCACCAGTTCCGCGATCTGCACCGCGTTCAGCGCCGCGCCCTTGCGCAGGTTGTCGTTCGAGACGAACAGCGCCAGGCCGTTGTCCACCGTCTCGTCCTGGCGGACGCGGCCTACATAGGATGCGTCCTTGCCGGCGGCCTGGAGCGGCGTCGGGATCTCGGAGAGCTCGACGCCGGGGGCGTCCTTCAGCAGCTCGTACGCCCGCTCCACGCTGATCGGACGCTCGAAGCGGGCATTGACCTGGAGGGAGTGCCCGGAGAAGACCGGCACCCGCACACAGGTCCCGGAGACCTTCAGCTCAGGGATCTCCAGGATCTTGCGGGACTCGTTGCGGAGCTTCTGCTCCTCGTCCGTCTCGAAGGACCCGTCGTCCACGATCGAGCCCGCGAGCGGCAGCACGTTGAAGGCGATCGGGCGCTTGTAGACGCCCGGCTCGGGGAATTCCACGGCGTCACCGTCGAACGTCAGCCGGTCGGCGTTCTCCACGACCTTGAGGGCCTGGTCGTGGAGCTCGGCGACGCCCGCGAGGCCGGAGCCGGACACGGCCTGGTACGTCGTGGCGACGAGCGCGACGAGACCCGCCTCGGCGTGCAGGGGGCGCAGCACGGGCATGGCGGCCATCGTGGTGCAGTTCGGGTTGGCGATGATGCCCTTGGGGCGGTCGGCGACCGCGTGCGGGTTGACCTCCGAGACCACCAGCGGGACCTCGGGGTGGCTCCGCCAGGCGGACGAGTTGTCGATCACGACCGGGCCCTGGGAGGCCACCTTCTCGGCGAGCGCCCTGGACGTGGCGCCGCCGGCGGAGAAGAGCACGATGTCCAGGCCGGTGTAGTCGGCCGTCGACGCGTCCTCGACGGTGACCGGCTCGCCCCGCCACTCGATGGTGGATCCCGCGGAGCGGGCGGAGGCGAACAGCCGCAGCTCGTCGGCCGGGAACTTCCGCTCGGCCAGGATGGTGCGCATGACTGTGCCGACCTGACCGGTGGCTCCGACGATTCCGACCTTCACAGGGACTCCTCCGTACGTACACGCGGCCCGGGTGCCGCGTCCATGATGCGTCTGTCCGAGCCCGCCTTGTCCAATCCATTCCGCTGGTCGGGACTGTGCGGCGTCGGTCACACCGGTGTCGGGGGCACACGCGTAAGGGGCGGGCGCCCGCCCGGACGCCCGCCCCCTTCGTACCCAGCCCTTACGCGGCGGCCGGTCCTGCCGTTACGGCAGGACCTTCTCGATCACGACACTGCCGGTGCCCGCGGCCGTACCGCGCGCGTTCAGCAGCTGGACCTCGCCGAAGAACTGCCGTCCCTCCGGAGCCGCGCCCGCCACCGTCACCTCGGCGGAGACGTCCGCCGACGCGCCGTTGGCGAGCTTCACCGGAGCGTCGCCGACCGTGACCTCACCGAGCGACGCCGAGTAGAAGACGTCGCGGTAGTCGTACTCGGTGGTCCCGGCCGGGACCGAGTAGCCGGCCACCACGAAGGTGTACTCACCGGCCGCCGGCTCGATCAGGCTCACGGCCTCCTCGGAGTCACCGTCGGCGGCCTGTCCGACCAGCACACCGTCCCTGAAGACCGCGAGGTCCAGGTCGGCCGCGGTGTCCGAGGTGCCGCCGATGGCCACGTCGAGCCGCTCGACGCCCGCACCGATGGTGACGGTCGTCTCCTTCTCCTCGCCCTGGCCGATCGAAGGCCGGTCGACCTTCGCCGAGCCGAGCGAGCCGCCCGCGAGCTTGCCGTCGATGGCGGCCGACCCGTTGGTGACGGTCCACTCGACCGGGGCCGGCGTACCGATCTTGGCCTCGGGGAGCGTGGTGACCGCCGGGTCGAACGAGGCGCCCAGCACGGTGACGTCGAGCTTGTACGGGTTGTTCAGCAGCGGCGACGTACGACGCGACTCGACCTCGATCTCCCAGACGCCCGGCGTCGGGTCCGTGTACGAACGCAGGTCCGGACGGCAGGTGTTGGCCGGGTTGTTGTAGTTCGGGTAGCAGAAGATCGTCGAGCTGTCCTCCATCTGCACACCCTGCGGGTGGAGGCTGATGAAACGGGTCTGGCTGCCGTCCGCGAGTCCGCCGAGCGCGACCTCAAGGGTCTTGGCGCCCTCGGGGACGGTGACGAAGTACGACTCCGTGGCGTTGCGCTCGACCGAGCCCAGCGACGAGTACGTGAACGAGGGCTTCGCCAGCTTCTTGGAGACGACCACCGTGGTCAGGATCTGCTTGTCCACGCCCGTGCTGGAACGGTCGTCCAGTTCGAGGATGGCGCTGTGCGCGCCGGCCTGGTCGGGCTTGGCCTGCACGGTGACGGTGACCGGCTTGTTCTTCGGCAGCTTGACCTTCTTGCCGCTCAGCAGCTTGAAGGTGCCGTCGTTGTACTTCCAGTTGAGCTGGTGCTCCACCAGGCGGTTGGGACCGGTGGTGCGGGTGATGGTGACGTCGTACGTCCGGCTCTTGCCGGCCTGGAGGCCGCCTTCACGGTCGTACACACCGGTGCCGAAGCCCGGGGTCTTCAGCGCGAAGTCGATCGAGGTGTCGACGGGGGCCTTGACGCTGTACTCGTTGGCCTTCGCGCCGTCCTTGATCGCGTTCCACGCGCCGACGACGTCGATGAGACCCGCGCCCTGCTCGTGCGCCTTCTTGCCGGCGATCTTGGTGGCGGTGGAGGTGAGCGCTGTCCGCAGCTTCGCGGGGGTCAGCTCGATCCCCTTCTGCTTGGCCGCCGAGAGCAGCAGCGCGCTCGCGCCGGTCGCCTGCGGGGAGGCCATCGAGGTGCCCTGGAGCATCGAGTAGCCGGGCGGCAGCTGGTAGCCGGCCTCGGCGACGGGGCCGCCGGGGAACCAGGTCTGCGTGGTGTTGATGGCGGCGCCGGGGGCCGAGATGATCGGCGCGAAGCCACCGTCCTCACGCGGACCGCGGGCGGAGAACGGCATCATGTCGTAGTCGGTCGTGGTGACCGAGCCGTAGTTCGCCGCCCATGTCTCCTTGGAGATCGAGGCGCCGACCGAGATGACCTTGTCCGCGACGGCGGGGTCGCTGATGGTGTTGGTGCCAGGACCGTCGTTGCCCGCGGAGATCACGAGCTGGACGCCGTAGGTGTCGATGAGCCGGTTGTAGAGCTCGGCCCGCGCGTTGTTGCCGTCGTTGAGACCGGGCAGTCCGCCGATGGACATGTTGACGATGTCCACGCCGCGCTCGATGACGAGGTCGGCCATGCCCTCGGTGAGGGCGATGTTGGTGCAGCCGCCGCTCCATGTGCAGGCGCGCGACGAGACCAGCTGGGCGCCGGGCGCCGCGCCGTTCATCTTGCCGCCGAACAGGCTGTTGGCCGCGGTGATACCGGCCACATGGGTGCCGTGGGAGCCCTCGATGACGCCGATGTTGACGTAGTCGGCCCTGGCGCCCGCGGAGTTGTAGACGACGTCCTCGCGGACCTCGACCACGAACGGGATGCGCTCGACGATCTCGGTCTTCGGGTCGTCCTCGCCGAAGTAGCCGATCTGGAAGCCGTTCTTGTACGGCTTCATGATCTTGTCGTTGCCGAACTTGGCGTCGTTGTTGAGGTCGATACGTACGGTGCGGGTGCCCGCGTCGTACAGCATCGCCCATACGTCGGTCGTGTCGCCGTCCCGGTTCAGGTCCCCGGCCATGTCGCCGCCGCGCGTGGCGGACTCGGCGAACAGGTTGAACTTGTAGTTCCCGGCGGGGGCCGAGTACGTGCGGTTGTTGACCGTGAACGACGGGCCCTTGACGTCGAGTTGCATCTGACGCCAGGTGCCGTCACCGTCGGACACCGGGTCCGTCGCCGTGACCCAGTCGACGATCTTGCGCTCGCCGGTGCTGGTCTTCTGCAGCGCCGGGTGGCCCAGGTCGACGCCGGAGTCCAGGATGCCGATGGTGACCCCGCGGCCGTCGGCCTTCGGGTTCTGCTTGACGAAGTCCACCGCACCGGTCTCGAAGGACGGGTTGTACGGGTTCTTCGCCGGGGTGTTCGCGCCGGGCGCGGTCGCGGCCCTGGCGCCCTCGGCCTTCGCGGCGCCCTTCACCGTGTCGGCGGCGGGCGTCGGGTCGTCCAGCTCGATCTCGTGCTTGAGGTCGATGCCATGGACGGAGGAGAGCTTGCCCGCCGCCTTGAGCGCGGCCTCGGCCTTGCCGGTGGGCAGGGTGGCCCGTACGTAACCGAGCTGGTCGTACGTCTTGCCGACCACCGCGCCGGACACGGCGTCGAACTGGTCGGAGACCTGCTCGGTCTGGCCCGGCGCCGTGGCCACCATGACGGTGACGTTCTTCTCGCCCTCGGCGACGGCCTTGTCGAGCAGCTCGACATCGGCCGAACCGAGCTTCTCGGATGCGGACTTGGCAGGTTTCACAGGTGCGGCGGCGGCCGGGTCGTCGGCGGCCGGAGCGGCGAAGACAGGCAGCGCGCCACTGGCTATCAGCGCGGCCGCGAGAGACGCGGCTGCGGCGACCCGGGCCACGCGTCTCGGACCGGATATGGAGCTCTCGGATTCGGAGGTCATCAGCATCCCTGGTTGTGAAAGAGACAGTCCGGAATTCGGTACCGGATGACCGCTCAGCTTTGCGTAAATGACCAGGGTTTGTGGAGAGCTGTCAGTACTGGGAACCGGCGGTGGCGTACATCCGCCAGCGCACGGGCTCCGCCATCGAGGACCAACCACCCGATATCCGGGCCTCGTTCCTCACCTGGGCAGCACCACCACGCGCGCCGCGGGCTCACGGTCGGCCGAGGCGAGCAGGGCCGTACGGACCACCGTCGCCTGCAACTCCGGCGAATCGCGGAGCTTCCGGGGCGTGAGATGGACGACGGTGATGCCGAGCCGCTCCAGGTGTTCGCGCTTGCGCGCGCACCGCGACCACGCGACCTCGTCCTCCGGGGTCCTGCCGTGGCGCGGCGCGCGCGTGTCCAGTTCCAGGGCGACGGCGTGGTCGGGCCAGTACGCGTCGAGACCCCCGAGAGGCGGGCCGCCCGGCAGCCGCAGGTCGACGTTCCAGACCGGCTCGGGGAGCCCGTGCGTGCGCACCATCTCGTAGAGCCGGCCCTCGGCGAGCGCCCGGCCCGCGGCGAGCAGCGAGTCCACCGCGTCCACGACGTGCGGCCGGGACAGCAGCCGGGCCTGGCTCAACTCCCTGACGACGGCGGCCGGTTCACAGTGCCCGTACCGCACGGCCTCGGTGAGCAGCCGGCGTACGGCCGCCGGGTCGGTGAGCCCGGCGACCGCGTCGGCCAGGGCGCGGACGACGGGCGCCACGGGGAGGCCGGTGACCTGCCCGGCGGCGGGCAGCGCGTGCGCGCGGACGATCCGGACGTACCCCGTGGAGCGCAGCCGACGGGTACGCGGGACGAGTACGTCGATGTGGTCCAGCGCGGTCAGCGCGGGGGCCGAGGCGAAGCCGTGCAGGGTGAGGGCGGCGAGGCCGGTGATCATGGCGCTGCCACGGGAGGGGCGGGCGGCCGCCGTACGGCCTGCGGGCTGAGCCGGTACGTCCCCGCGCGCCGCACCGGGGGCCGGGCGGCGCTCCGCGTACAACAGGGCCCCGCGCAGGCGCTCTTCGCTCGTCGGTGGGCCCTGGCGGAGCAGGAACACCCCTGGCAGCAACTGCTGCCAGGGGCCGCCGGGCCCGCAGCGCGCGGCGGCGTGTGCCGCGCCGACGCCGTGCTCGCGCAACTGCGCGGCGGACAGGACGCGCCGCTGAGCGCCGGCGAGGTGGCTGAGGGGGCGGGGGAAGAGCGGGGAGGGGGTCTCGCCGCCGCAGGAGGTGGAGGAGTTGTTCATGTCCGGGGCTTCCCCGCGAACTGCCCACCCGCTAACCGCTGTTACGAGCCCGTCGACAAACCCGGACAAGCTCGCCCTAAAGTACGGACGTTCGAATGCCGATCAGACGGGGCGCTTCCAGAGCGCGCCCCGCCCCGGAGAGGCTCCCCGCTCAGTCCGACGAAGCCCGCCCCGACGCCGCGTCGCACGCCTGGGCCGCCAGCGCCCGCGCCAGGTCGTCCCGCGCCTCAAGTACCAGGCGGCGCAGGGCCGGTGGCGCGTCCTCGTGGGCGGACAGCCAGGCGTCCGTCTGGCGCACCGTCGCCTGACT
Source organism: Streptomyces sp. NPDC058665 (assembly GCF_042714995.1). Taxonomy (NCBI): domain Bacteria; kingdom Bacillati; phylum Actinomycetota; class Actinomycetes; order Kitasatosporales; family Streptomycetaceae; genus Streptomyces; species Streptomyces sp. NPDC058665. Next base: position 139,794 of record NZ_JBHXRX010000015.1, on the reverse strand, counting down.
GTCCTGAAGGCTCGGGTACAGACCCCGCACCACATCCATGCCGATCTGGATCGAGCGCTCGGCCCACACCCGTTCGATCACCTCGAAGTACTTCGCCGCGTACGGCGCGGTCAGCCGCCGCTGCCCCGGCTGCGCGAAGCCTGCGATCGTCGCCTCGACGAGCGCGTTCGACAAGGCGTCGGAGTCCACGACATCCGCCCACGCGGTCGCCTTGACCTCCGCTGACGGCCGCGCGGCCAGACAGCGGACCTGGTGGCGCCTGCCGGAAGCGGTGTCGTCGCGGGCCAGTTCGGCGGCGATCACCGACTCGTCGGCCAGACCATGCGCCGCCAGCGGGCGCAGCAGGCTCCAGCGCAGCTCCTGGTCGACGTCGAGGCCGTCGATCTTCGCGGTGTTCCCCAACAGGCTCTGGAGCAGCTGGAAATCGGCGTCCGACGCGGCTGCCGACGCGAAGAACCGCGCCCACGTCAGCTGGTGCTGACTGCCCGGCTCGGCCTGCCGGAGCTCGCGCAGCGCGCCCTCCGCCAGCGCCCCCGCGCCCTCCTCGCGCCACTCCGGCGCCGCGTAGTGGATCAGCGCGCCCTGCGCCCAGGCGTGCAGCATCTGGAGCACACCGATGTCCGACTCGCGCCCGGCGAACCGCAGCACCAGACCGATGAAGTCCCGTGCCGGCATCAGCCCGTCACGTGTCAGATTCCACAGCGCCGACCAGCACAGCGCCCGCGCCAGCGGGTCGGAGAGCTCGTCGAGATGCTCGCGCAGCGTCTCCAGCGAGCCCTCGTCGAAGCGGATCTTGCAGTACGTGAGGTCGTCGTCGTTGACGAGGATCAGATCGGGCCGCTCGGCCCCGGCCAGCTCCGCGACGACCGTACGCGGCCCTTCGACGTCCACCTCGGCGCGCGCGTATCTGACCAGCTCCGCGTCCACGCTCTCGCGCCGGTACAGCCCCACGGCCACCCGGTGCGGGCGCAGTTCGGGGTGCGAGGCGGCGGCCTCCTGGAGCACGGCCAGCTCGGTCACACGGCCGGCGGAGTCGTAAGTGACAGCCGGGGTGAGGGAGTTGACACCCGCCGTCTCCAGCCAGGAGTGCGACCACGACGTCATGTCCCGCCCCGACGTCTCCTCCAGCACGGACAGCAGGTCGCCGAGGCGGGTGTTGCCGTACGCGTGCCGCTTGAAGTAGCGCCGGGCACCTTCCAGGAACGCCTCGCGTCCGACGTACGCGACGAGTTGCTTCAGCACCGACGCGCCCTTGGCGTAGGTGATGCCGTCGAAGTTGAGCTTGGCGTCCTCCAGATCGCGGATGTCGGCCGTGATCGGATGCGTGGACGGCAGCTGGTCGGCCCGGTACGCCCACGACTTGCGGTTGTTGGCGAAGGTGACCCACGCGTTGGTGAAGCGCGTCGCCTCCGCCAGCGACAGTGCGCCCATGAAGTCGGCGAACGACTCCTTGAGCCACAGGTCGTCCCACCAGCGCATGGTCACGAGATCGCCGAACCACATGTGCGCCATCTCGTGCAGGATGACGTTCGCGCGGCGCTCGTACGACGCGCGCGTGACCTTGCCCCGGAAGACGTAGTCCTCGCGGAAGGTCACACAGCCCGGATTCTCCATCGCGCCGATGTTGTACTCCGGCACGAACGCCTGGTCGTACTTCCCGAAGGGATACGGGTAGTCGAAGTTGTCGTGGAAGAAGTCCAGACCCTGCTTGGTCACCAGGAAGATGTCGTCGGCGTCGAAGTGCCGGGCGAGACCCTTGCGGCAGAGCGCGCCGAGCGGGATCTCCAGCGTGGAGCCGTCGGGGAGCGCGCGCCGGTACACATCGGTGACGTGGTGGTACGGCCCCGCCACGACGGCCGTGATGTACGTCGAGATCGGCTTGGTCTCGGCGAACGTCCACACACCGCCGGCGGACCCGGTCGCCTCGCCGTTGCTCCAGACCGTCCAGCCCTCGGGCGCGGTCACCTCGAAGCTGAACGGCGCCTTCAGGTCGGGCTGTTCGAAGGTGGTGAAGACCCGGCGCGCGTCGGCGGGTTCGTACTGCGTGTACAGATAGACCTCGCCGTCCTCCGGGTCGACGAAGCGGTGCATGCCCTCACCCGTACGGCTGTACGCGCACTGCGCGTCCACGACCAGCACGTTCTCGGCGGCCAGCCCGAACAGCGCGATCCGCGAGCCGTCGAAGACGACGGACGGGTCCAGGGCACGCCCGTTCAGCGTCACCGATGTCACGCTCGGCGCCACCAGATCGGCGAACATGGCGATGTTCGGCCGCGCGGAGCGGAAGTGGATCGTCGTCACCGACCGGAAGGTGCGTGCCGCGCCCGCCCCGTCGCCACCCGCCCCGTCCTCCGGCGTGGCGCCCGGGACTCCGTCCGGCGCCTCACCGACCGCCGAGCGCAGGTCGAGGGCGACCTCGTACCGGTCGACGGACAGCAGCTCGGCCCGCTCGTGGGCCTCGTCGCGGGACAGATTCTCACCGGGCACGGGCACTCCTTCGTGTGCGTGTTTATGTCTGCAACGGCTCGAATTCTCCCACGGGGCCCCTGGCGAACCCGCTGCGGGAATGCCTGCGGCGGCCGGTGGTGTTCCCGGTACGTTGCCCATCGCCGGACCGCACGTTTTCTTCCGAGGAGAGACTCGCCCATGAGCGAAACCAATACCAAGACGCCGGTCGACTTCTGGTTCGACCCGATCTGTCCCTGGGCCTGGATGACCTCCCGCTGGATGCTGGAGGTGGAGAAGGTCAGGAACGTCGAGGTCAGCTGGCATGTGATGAGCCTGGCCGTACTGAACGAGGACAAGCTCGACGAGCTTCCGGAGCAGTACCGGGAGGGCCTGAAGGCCGCCTGGGGCCCGGTCCGCGTCGTGGTCGCCGCCCAGCAGCTGCACGGCGACGAGGTGGTCGGCAAGCTCTACACCGCGCTCGGTACCCGCTTCCACAACGCCGGTGAGGGTAACAACCGCGAGTCAGTCGCCGCGGCGCTCGCCGACGCCGGTCTGCCGGCCGACCTCATCGAATACATGGACAAGGACACCTACGACACCGAGCTGCGCGCCTCCCACAAGGAGGGCATCGACAAGGTCGGCCAGGAGGTCGGCACCCCCGTGATCGCGGTGCCTGGATCGGACGGCGAGCAGATCGCCTTCTTCGGCCCGGTCGTCACCCCCGCGCCCAAGGGCGACGAGGCCGCGAAGCTGTGGGACGGGACCTTGATGGTCGCCTCGATCCCCGGCTTCTACGAGATCAAGCGCACCCGCACGCAGGGCCCGGTCTTCGACTGAGCCGTCGTTTGGCCGGGGCGGCGACGCGCGGTCGGTGACAGGGAGAAGGACCCCCGCGAGTCATGTCCTCGCGGGGGTCCTTCGTCATTCCGTCCGCACGTGAAGGGTGAGAAGACGATCACGAGCAGGACGTCTTTCGGGGGCGGCCGGTCCCGTCAGGGGGCAAGCAGCAGGATGTCGTCCCGCTCCTTCGCCGCCGCGTAACGCCGCGCCACGTCCTGCCAGTTCACGACGCGCCACATCGCCTCGATGAAGTCCACCTTCTGGTTCTTGTACTGGAGGTAGAAGGCGTGCTCCCAGGCGTCGAAGACCAGGACCGGCACGGACCCCTGCCCGATGTTGCCCTGGTGGTCGTAGACCTGCTCCACGATCAGCCGGCCGCTGACCGGCTCGTACGCCAGGACGCCCCAGCCGGAGCCCTGTGTGGTCGCAGCGGCCTTCGTGAGCTGGGCCTTGAAGCCGGCGAAGGAGCCGAACGACTCGTTGATCGCGTCGGCGAGGTCGCCGACACCGTCGGCCGCCAGCGGCTCGCCGCCGCCGTTGTCGCCGGTCATGTTGTGCCAGTAGATCGAGTGGAGGATATGGCCGGAGAGGTGGAAGGCGAGGCTCTTCTGGAGGCCGTTGATCGCGCCCCAGGACTCCTTGCCGCGTGCCTCGTCCAGCTGCTCCAGGGTGTCGTTCGCCCCCTTCACGTACGCGGCGTGGTGCTTGTCGTGGTGCAGCTCGATGATCTGCGGATTGATGACCGGTTCGAGCGCCGCGTAGTCGTAGGGGAGTTCGGGGAGTGTGTAGATGGCCATGGGCGAGCCCTCCTGCTGCTTATTGCACATCCTATGCAAATGCACGCTAACAGCAAGAGGGCTCGATACTGATCAGGCTCCGGTCCTAGGTCCCCGCGTCCTCCGACGCCTCGCGCGCCATCGCCGCGATGTCCGGGTAGTCGGTCACCACCGCGTCCACACCACGCCCGAAGTGCAGCGCGTACTCGGCGAAGGCGTCGCCGAACTCGTTGGGATTCGTGCCGCGCCGGAACCGCGCGGGCAGGTACTGGTTCTCCGCACGGAAGGTGTACGCGCCCACCTTCAGCCCCGCCCGGTGCGCATCCGCCAACAGGGTGAACGGCTCCAGGACGGACGACTTGTCCGGGCCGATCCAGTCCGCGTACCGCGCGATCTTCCGCAGCCCCTCCGGCGTCATCATGTCCTTGTACGTCGTGGGGTCACCCGCCGCGACATGGTCGTACGGCGCGCCCGTCGTCCCCAGCGCCTGCCAGAGCGGCAGCCGCAGCCGCTCGTCGGCGAACGCGGCGAGACTGCTGGGCTCGAACGACTGGACCACGCATTCGTCGGCGTCCAGCCGGTAGCGCCGCACGATCCGCGCCAGCTCCGGCTCCAGGGGCAGCCCGATGGAGCGGAAGTACGTGGGGTGCTTGGTCTCCGGGAAGACGGCGATCCGGCGGCGGTGGCGCCGGGACAGCTCGCGGGCCAGCTTCACGACCTCCTCGAAGGTCATCACCGGCTCGCGGCCGTCGAAGACGCTGTTGCGGTTACGGATCAGCGGCAGCCGCTCGACCGCCCGCAGGGTCTTCAGCTCCGCCAGCGTGAAGTCCTCGGTGAACCAGCCGGTCACCGGCTTCCCGTCGACCGTCTTCGTCGTACGCCGGTCCGCGAACTCGGGATGCTTCGCGATGTCCGTCGTCTGCGAGATCTCGTTCTCGTGCCGCACGACCAGGACATGGTCCTTCGTGGGTACGAGATCGGGCTCGATCCAGTCGGCGCCCGTCTGCACCGCGTAGGTGTACGCCGCCGCGGTGTGCTCGGGCCGCCACCCGGCGGCGCCCCGGTGCCCGATGACCACGGGCCGCCGGTCCCGCTCCCTGGCACCGGTCGCGGCGGCGGGCAGCGCGGTGACGGCGGTGGCGGCGGTCGCGGCGCCGGCCGCGAGCAGTATCGAGCGGCGTCTGGGCTGTGCGGACATACGGGTCTCCCTCGTAAGGCTCGTGAGCTCGTGAATCGGCGGACGGTCGGTGAAATCCAGGGGACGGCGGCAGCACGATAGGCAGGCACCCGGACCGAGTTGGCGCGGTACGCGGCGGATTCACCGGCTGTACGGCGGGCGGCCGTCCCGGGTTCACCAGGGGTGCCGGGACGCGGTCAGGTACGCCGCCGCGCCGCCGCCAGCCGCGCCAGGTGGTCCTCGTACCCCTTCGCGTAGTACGCCGCCCGCGCCGGGTCCGGCTCGATCACCGCCGTCGGGGCCGTCCACCGGGCGACGTCCAGCGCCACCCCGTGCCGCGCGGCCGACGCGATCACCGCGCCGCGCGCGCCCACCTCGCCCTCCACGATCCGCAGCGGCCTGCCCAGCACATCGGCGAACAGCCGCGTCCACGCGGGGCTGCGCGTACCGCCGCCGCACACCGCCAGCGTGCCCGTCAGACCCGCTGCCTCCAGACAGTGGCGGGCGGCGTAGGCGATGCCCTCGCACGTGGCCCGGATCAGATCGGCCGGCGTCGACTCCAGTGAGACGCCCGTGAGTTCGGCGCGCAGCGCCGGGTCCACGAACGGCGCGCGTTCACCCGACGGCGCGAAGTAGGGCAGCACCCGTACACCGCCCGCGCCCGGCTCCACCGCGTCGAGCAGCGCGTCCACCTCCGCGTGGTTCGTGCCGGTCGTCGTCAGTACCCAGTCCAGCGCCGCCGTTCCCACCATGGCGGGCATCGCGCGCAGCCAGTGCCCCGGCCGGTCCGTCGAGATGTGCAGCCCCCCAGGCTCACCGTCCAGGTCGAGCGTGTCCGTCGCGACGAGCGAGGCCAGACACGTGCCGATGATGAGCAGCCCGTCGCCCGGCTCCGTGACCCCCGCGCCCAGCGCGCTGGCCGGGAGGTCGTAGGGCCCGTTGGCGATCCGTACACCCGAAGGCAGTTCGCCGATCGCGATCGGATCGCTGACCGGCGCGAGCAGCGGCGCCCGGTGTGTGAGCCCCAACTCACCGAGCACCTCGGGGGAGTACGTGCGCGTCCTCGGGTCCAGGAACGGCATCGACGCGTCAGAGACATCCGTCGCCCGCACCCCGGTGAGCCGCTGGAAGACCATGTCCTTGCAGTACAGCGCCGTCTCCGCGGCCTGAAGCGCCGCCGGCTCATGACGGTCGAGCCAGGCGAGCACGGGCCCCGGACAGCCGGGGAACATCGCGCTGCCGCTGCGCCTGAACACCGAATCGAAGACCCCCGACGCCAGCCACGCGTCCACGAATTCATGGGCCCTGCCGTCCATCCAGGAGATGGCGGGCCGCACCGGACGCCCCTGCGCGTCGACCAGCCAGACCCCGTCGCCCTGTCCGGTGAGCCCGGCGAGCTCGACCGGGCCGGGCAGCGCGGCGGTGAGCGTACCGAGGGCGTCGACGACCGCGCCGTACAACTCGTCCATGTCCTGCTCGACATGGCCGCCGCGGATGTCCAGACGCACCGGACGGGACTCGACGGCGAGGGCGTCGCCCCCGTCGTCGAAGGCCGCGGCCTTCACCGTGGATGTGCCGACATCGATACCGACGAACATCACGCTCTCCTTGAGGATCGGTCCCCGCGCTCAGGTCAGGCAGTGCGCCGGCGGCTCGCCCTTGGCGTAGCGCGCCACCTCCGCCGCCGCGATCCGCGCGGCCTTCCGCGCCACGGCCTTGCTCGCCCCGCCCAGATGCGGGGTCAGCACCAGATTCGGTGTGCGGCGCAGCCGGGAGCCGGCCGGCAGCGGCTCCTGCTCGTACGTGTCGAGCGCCGCCGTCGCGAGCTGCCCGCCGTCGAGCGCGTCGCAGAGCGCTTCCGTGTCGAGCAGCCCGCCGCGCGCCACGTTCACCAGGGCCGATCCCCTTGGCATCAGGGCGAGTTCGGGCGCGCCGATCAGCCGCCGGGTCTCCGGGGTGAGCCTGGCGTGCAGCGTGACGACGCTCGACCGGGACAGCAGCGACTTGAGCGACTTGGCCCGCATGCCGTGCACATCGCCGCGTACGTAGGGGTCGTACACCTCCACCTCCGCGCCGAACGCGGTCAGCACGCGGGCGACCCGGCTGCCGACCGCGCCGTAGCCGATCAGCCCGACCGGAGTGTCCTCCAGCTCCGGGCCGCAGCGCGCGTACGTGTAGTGCGAGGCGTCCCACTCCCCGTCCAGGGCAAGGGAGTTGTGCGCCTGCGGGATCCGGCGCAGGGCCGCCAGCATCATCCCGACGGTGAACTCGGCGGTGGCCGCCGCGTTGCGCCCCGGCGCGAAGCAGACCTTCACACCGCGCGCCCTGGCCGCGTCGACGTTGACGTTGACCGGTCCGCCCCGGCACACCGCGACCATCCGCAGCGCGGGCGACGCGGCCAGCACCCGCTCGGTGAAGGGACCCATCTGGGTCACACAGACCTCGACCCCGTCCAGCGCCTCGATCAGCGCGTCCTCGTAGTCGTTGGCCTCATGGACCTCGGCGACCTCGCCGAACGGCGTGAGCGGCCAGGGGAGGGTGAGTTCGGTGATCTCGGCCGGTCCCGCGACACAGCGCCGCAGGGCCTCGGTGATCAGGGAGTTGAGGACGAAGTGGTCACCCGCGGCGAGGATCTTCACGTCAGCGTGTCTCCTGTCTCGGCGTCGAACACATGCGTGTGCGTCGGGTCGGCGCTGACGCGTACGGTGTCGCCCCGGTCCAGGCGGACCTCCGGGCCGGTCTCCACGACCAGGGGTGCCGCGACGCCGTCGAGCGTGAGCGTGGCGATTCCGGACTCCAGGAGCGGCTCATGGGCGCTGACCGTAGCCCGGACGCCGCCGCCCGGCTCCGCGCTCCACCCGGTTTCCCCCGTCCCGGGTCCGGTCTCACCCTCCCGGGTCAGCCGCAGGTCCTCCGGACGGATGCCGAGCACCACCTCGCGGCCGGCGGGTGCGCCGGGCGGGCAAGGGAAGCGCACCGCGTCCGCGAGCCGAATCCACCTGTCGTCCGCCATCACGCCCGGCAGCAGATTGATCGCCGGTTCCCCCACGAAGTCGGCGACGAACACGTTCGCCGGGGCGTCGTAGATCTCGTACGCCGTGCCGACCTGCTGGATCACCCCGTCCCGCATGACCGCGATCCGGTCGGCGAGCGACAGCGCCTCCTCCTGGTCGTGCGTGACGAGGATCGTCGTATGGCCCAAGTCCCGCTGAATCCTCTTGAGTTCGCGGCGCGTCGTATCGCGCTGGGCGGCGTCCAGATGGGACAGCGGCTCGTCGAGGAGCAGGACGTCCGGCTCCCGGATCAGTGCCCTGGCCAGCGCGACGCGCTGCTTCTGGCCGCTGGAGAGACCGGCGGGCCGGGCCGTGAGCAGCTCGGTGATACCGATCCGTTCCGCCATGTCCCCCACGCGCCTGGCCCGTTCGGTGCGCCCGTACAGGCGGCGGGCCGCGAGCCCGAAGCCGAGATTCTCCGCGACCGTCAGCGGCGGGTAGAGCGCGTAGTTCTCGAAGGCGACGCCGATGTTCCGTTCCCGCGCGGGGAGGGCGACGACGGAGTCACCGCCGACCAGGATGTCGCCGCCGGTCACGGACTCCAGGCCGGCGATCATCCGCAGCGTGGTGGACTTGCCGCAGCCCGACGGGCCGAGCAGGCCGAGGAGTTCGCCCGAACGCAGCTCGATGTCGATGCCGCGCACCGCCTCCACGGCGGGACGGCCGCGCGACACATAGGTCTTGCGCAGCGCACGCAGGGCCAGGCCGGGGCGCGGTTCAGTCACCGCCCACCTCGCAGACGTCGTAGGGGACCTTGTGCTCGTCCAGATCGCGCAGCGCCTCGGCGGAGGCGCCGGAGTCCACGAGCATCAGATCGAAGGCGGAGAGCGGGGCCAGCCGGTGCAGCGCGACCCGGCCGAGCTTGGAGTGGTCGAGCAGCAGGACGTTCCTGGCCGCCGAGCCGAGCATCGCCCGCTTCACGGACACGATGTGCTGCTCCTGGTGGTAGGCGAAGCCGCCGGAGACGGCGGAGGTGGAGGTGAAACAGAGGTCGACCTGGAGCGACTGCACGGCCTCGACGCAACTGACCCCGAGGAAGGAGGAGTGCAGCGGGTCGTAGTCGCCGCCGAGCGCCATCAGATGGATGCCGCGCTCCCCGGACAGCAGGTTGATCGCCTCCAGGAAGTTGGTGACGACGGTCAGCGGGGTGATGGAGCCCAGCCGGCGCGCGATCTCCAGGGTGGAGGTCGAGTCGTCCAGCATCACCGCCATGCCGGGCTCGATCAGGCTCAGCGCGTGCCGGGCGATCGCCGCCTTCTCCTCGTGCATGGCCTTGAGCCGGAAGGCGACGTTCGACTCGAAGACGCCGGACGGCTGGGCGGTCACCCCACCCCTGAACTTCCTTACGATGCCCTGCCGTTCGAGCTCGTCCAGATCGCGGTGGATGGTCATCAGGCTGACGTCGAAGCGTGCTGCCAGCTCGGCGGCGGTGCCCTCGCCCCGTGCGAGGACGTACTCGGCTATCGCCGCCTGGCGCGAGGCGGGCCCGCGCTGCTGCTGGGTGCTCATGGGGTGATCCTTCGTCCTGGGCGCTCCGGCCGGTCGGCCTCGAACAGGAGCAGGCTCTCAGGCTGTACGGAGAGCCGCACAGGATCGTCCACGCGCAGTCCGGCCGCGGCGGCGCGCGGCGCCACGAGCGACAGCTGCCGGGAGCCGAGCCGGACGGTGACCTCGGTGGCGCGGCCGAGTACCTCGGTCACATAGACGGTGCCGGTCAGCTCCAGCGCGCCGCCGGCGGCCCCACCCAGCGTGATGTCCCTCGGCCGTACGCCCAGTTGTACGGCGCTGCCGGGCGCCGCCGGTACGGCCACCGGCAGCTCGAAGCCGCCCTCCGCCGACCCGAAGTGCCCGTCCGCGGTGACCGTCCCCGGCAGCAGATTGATCAGCGGACGCCCGAAGGCGCGGGCCACGAACGTGTCGTACGGCCGGTGCCAGATCTCCTCGCGCGTCCCGGTCTGCGTGATCCGCCCGTCCCTGATCACCCCGATCCGGTCGCCGAGCGCCAGCGCCTCCACCGAGTCGTGTGTGACATACAGCGTGGTGGTGCGCCGGACGTCGCCGATCGCCTTCAGTTCGGCGCGCATCGCCTGGCGGAGTTTCGCGTCGAGATGGGAGAGCGGTTCGTCGAGGAGGAACGCGCGGGCGGGCCGTACGAGCACCCGGCCGAGTGCCACCCGCTGCCGCTGCCCGTTCGACAGCGCGCCGACCGGGCGCTCCAACAGCCGCTCGATACCGAGGAGTTCGGCGACCTCCTGGATCCGCGTGCGGGCCTCGGCGGCGGGCAGCCGGTACTTCGGCGAGCGCAGCGGCGAGGCGAGGTTGTCGTAGGCGGAGCGGTGCGGATAGAGCGCGTACGACTCGAAGCACATGGCGACGCCCCGGTCGTACGGCTCCACCCCGGTCATGTCCCGGCCGCCCAGCTCGACGGTGCCGGAGTCCGGCTCCTCCAGACCGGCGACCGCCTTGAGCGTGGTCGTCTTGCCCGCCCCGGAGGGACCGAGCAGACAGAAGAACTCGCCCTCGGCGACGTCCAGTTCGATGCCGTCCAGCGCGGGGTTAAGCCCGTACGACTTGTGGACGCCCCGCAGCGCGATCGTGGTCGAGGCGGACAGGAAGGACGCCGGTGTCATGACTTCACCGCCCCGAACGACAGCCCCCGCACCAGATATCGCTGGATCGTCAGCGCCAGGAGCAGCGGCGGGACCACCGACACCAGCGCGGCGGCGGCCGTCAGGTTGTACTTGGGCCGGTCGCCGCCGAGGAACGACAGCGCGCCCACGGTCACGGTCTGCGCGTCCGACGAGGTGAGGATCAGCGGGAAGACGAAGTTGTTCCACGCGAAGATGAAGGCCAGCAGGGACACGGCGGCGATGCCGGGCTTCACCAGCGGCAGCACGATGCGGAAGAACGCCTGCTTGCGGGTGTAGCCGTCGAGCAGCGCCGCCTGCTCCAACTCCGGTGAGAGATCGGCGAAGTACGAGCGCATGATCCATACGATCAGTGGCAGCGTGACCAGTTGCAGGACCCAGATGAGCCCTACGTACGTGTCGAAGAGCCCGAGCTGCTGGTAGAGCACGAACAGCGGGATGATCACGGTCAGTTCGGGCGCGAAGCGGAACGACAGCAGCGTGAACATCAGATTCTCCGAGCCCCGGAACCGCCACCGCGCGGCGGCGTACGCGGCGGGCAGCCCGATCACCAGGGAGAGCCCGACGGCTCCCAGCGACACCACCAGGCTGTTGACGAAGAACCGTACGAACGGCACGCCCTCGTTCTCGCCCGCGCCGAGGACCGTCCGGTAGGAGTCGAGGGTCGGGGAGAAGGAGAAGTACGTGCTGAAGAGCTCGTTCGCCGGCTTCAGGGAGAGGATCACCATCCATACGACGGGGAAGAGCGCGAAGAGGAAGTAGAGGATCAGCGCCCCGTCGGCGGCGATCCCCAGCAGCCTGCGTCGTATCACTTCGGCACCTCCGCGGCCCGGTTCTGGATCCGGCCCAGATAGCGCACCAGCACCATGGCCGCGAGATAGACCACCGCCCACAGCACGATCATGTAGCTCAGCCCGAACGAGTAGCGCTGGAAGCGGATCGCCTCCAGATACGCGCGGATCTGGAGCACCACCGTGGAGTCGCCGGGGCCGCCCTCCGTCAGGGCGTAGATGATGTCGAAGACCTTCAGCGAGTCCATGAACCGGAAGATCACGGCGACCAGGACGTACGGCCAGAGCATCGGCATCGTCAGCTTGCGGAAGGTGAACCACCAGCTCGCGCCGTCGACCGCCGCGGCCTCGAACGGGGAGGCGGGCAGCGAGCGCAGCCCGGCCAGCGCGAGGATCGCGACGAACGGGGTGTAGACCCACACGTCCACGGCGATCGACGACAGCAGCGCGCCCGTCGGGGTGTCCGTCCACTGCACACCGCCGAGGCCGAACGGGCGCAGCAGGTGGTTCACGACGCCGACCGACGGCTGGAGCATCAGTTTCCAGATGATCGCGGCGATCACCGGAGCGATCATCAGCGGCAGGATGAGGACCTTCTCCAGCACCCGGCCCACCAGGGTCGAGCGGTGCAGGAGGAGCGCCACGGCGACGCCGAGCACCGTCTCGACGGCGGCGGCGCCAACCGCGTACAGCACCGTCACCCACGCCGAGTCCCAGAAGGAGGAGTCGGTGAAGATGCGCCGGTAGTTCTCCAGGCCCACGAGGTCCGGCTGCGGTTTGCTCGCCGCGAAGTCGAACACGGTGTAGTAGAGGCCGAGTCCGAAGGGGTAGAGGATCCCGCCGGTCAGCAGCAGGGCGGGGACGATGAGCAGATACGGCCGCAGGGAGCGCCGCCAGGCGGGCACGCTCCTCTCCGCGCCGGGACCGCCGGGGTCCCCGGGCCCCGGTTCCGCGGCCGACGCCTTCTCAGGGGCGCCGGCCACGGCCGCGTCGTCGGCCGAGGCCGCCCCGTGATCGGCCTCCGTCGACGAGTCCATGGGTGTCACCCGACCTTCGGGGCCAGATCGTCCGCCAGACCGTTGAGCACAGGCCCCGCGCTCTTGCCCCCGTAGATCTCCTGGAGCGCCGACGCCCAGCTCGTGGTCGCGTCGAAGAACTGCTCCTGCGGGGTGAACTGGATCCGGGTCTGGTCCTGGACGGCCTCGAACGTCTCGATGAAGCCCGGGAGTTCCTTCATCTTGTTCCGGTACGCCGCGTCGTCGCTCACGGATCGGCGCACCGGATCGATGTGGTTGTACTCGATCGCGCCCTTGCGCAAGTGCTCCTTGCCGGTGGCCCACTGGAGGAACAGCCACGCCGCGCTCTTCTTGCCGCTCTTCGCGTTCATCCCGAGCGACCAGATCCACATGTTGGTCGCCAGCGACCCGTCGGGGCCCTTCGGCCCCGGGTGGAACGCGATGTTCCCGGCGGCGGGCGAGGCACCCTTCACCGCCTGGAAGTACGCGGCGGTGTCCGCGTCGAAGAGCATGCCCGCCTTCTTCGCGCCGAGATCGCTTGAGCACTGGTACCAGGTGTACGAGGTCCAGGAGGGCGGCCCGCCCTTCTTGACCATCTCCGCCCAGTCGCGGGTGAAGCCGATGGCCTCGGGCGAGTTCATGGCGGGCTTCAGACTCTCGCCTTCGACCGTGAAGTCCTTCAGCCCGTAGCGGGAGAACATCGTCATGAAGCCCGGATGGATCGTCGCCCAGCTCCGCGAGCCGCGTACCGCGACCCCGTACATCCCGTCGAAACCGGCGCCCGGCGCCTTGCGCTTGATGGTGCCCGCGAGTTCACGCAACTCGTCGAAGGACTCGGCCGGCCTCAGCCCCAGCTTGTCGAAGACCTCCGTGTTGTACGCGACGACGTTGGCCTCCCAGCCCCACGGCAGGGCGTACTGCCCGCCCCGGCCGAGCGGCGCCCCGGCCTTCAGGGACCATCTGGTGCCTTCGAGGAGACTCGGCAGGAAGTCGTTCTGGTCCCACTCCGCCCCGGTGGCCGACTCGTTGCGCATCCACGGACCGAGATCCTCCAGCCAGCCCGGCGGGCCGTACTGCCACACCATGTAGGCGCCGAGCATGAAGATGTCGTACGACGCCCGGCCGCTGGAGAGGTCCACCGTCAGTTTGTCGAAGTAGTTGTCCTCGGGGAACACGTCGTACTCGACCTTGATGCCGGTCTTCTCGGTGAAGGTCCCCAGCTCGGCGATCAGCGCGTCCGTGTACGGGTGCTTGTTGAGCAGCGCCTTGACCGTCGTGCCCTGGTGCCGCCGCCAGTCGAAGGATCCGGTGACGTCGTCGGCCGCCGAACCGTCGCTCTTGCCGTCGCCGCCGCCGAAACCGGCCCCGCAGGCGCTCAGCAGCGGGACGGAGGACGCCGCCGCCGTCAGAGCGAGGAACCGCCGGCGGTCGTGCCCGAGCTTCCCGTGCATGTCCATCCATGACCTCCACGGTCCGGCAGGAGACGCTGTTCCCACGTCCCACTCGTGGATAACGCGTTCCTTCGAGTGGTTAACAGAGCTTGGAACACCGGTAGTTGCGCGTCAATCCCGCGCGCGCCGGAAAATCTCGGTGCAGAGTGAGAACTTCACAGAGGGAGCCGATATGTGGATGGGTGTCGATCTCGGTACACAGAGCGTCCGCGCGGTGCTCGTCGACGATGACGGGGCCGTGCTCGGCGGCGGCGCGGCCCCACTGGCCGGCGTACGCGAGGGGGTACGTCACGAGCAGTCGCCGCACGACTGGTGGCGGGGGGTGCGCGCGGCGATCGGCGGAGCCCTGCGGGACCTGCCCCCCGGCCGGTCGCGCCCGGTCCGCGCGCTCGCCGTGTGCGGCACATCCGGCACGGTCCTGCTCACCGACGGCACGGGCCGGCCGCTCACTCCCGGGCTGATGTACGACGACGGGCGCGCCACCGCCGAGGCCGCGCTCGCCCGCGAGCGAGGACTGCGCGTCCAGCCCACCTGGGCGCTGCCCAAGGTGATGTGGCTGCTGAGGGAGCAGCCGGCGGGCGAGGACGTACGCCTCACCCACCAGGCCGACTTCGTCGTGTCCCGGCTGACCGGCCGGCCCACCGCGACCGACTCCAGCCACGCCCTGAAGACCGGTTACGACCTGACGGCCGACGCCTGGCCGCACGAGCGGCTGGCCGGGCTCGGGCTGCCGGAGAGCCTGTTCCCGGAGGTCGTACGGCCCGGCGGACGGCTCGGCGAGGTCGGCGCCGACGGGGCGGCGGCCACCGGTGTCCCCGCCGGCACCCCCGTGATCGCCGGGATGACCGACGGCTGCGCCGCGCAGATCGCCTCCGGCTCACTGGGCGTCGGGTCCTGGAACTCGGTCCTCGGCACCACACTCGTCCTCAAGGGCGTCACCGACCGGCCCGTCCACGACAGCACCGGCGTGGTCTACAACCACCGTGCGCCCGACGGCGGTTGGCTGCCCGGCGGCGCCTCCGGTGTCGGGGCCGGCGCGCTGGCCGGGGCGTTCCCCGACGCGGACCCCGCGCGGTTCGACGCCCTGGCCCACCGGTACGAGCCCTCGAACGCGCTCGTCTACCCCCTGGTCTCGCGCGGTGAGCGGTTCCCCTTCCTCGCCCCCGACGCCACCGCCCTCCTGCTGGGCGATCCCCGGTCCGACGCCGACCACTGGGCGGCGCTCCTCCAGGGAGTCGGCCACACCGAACGGCTCTGCCTGGACTACCTGGACCATCTGGGTGCCCCGCAGGACGGCCCGCTCACCTTCACCGGCGGCGGCTCGCGCAGCCCGTACTGGAACCAGCTGCGTACCGACATCCTCGGCCGGACCGTGCACATCCCCCGGCACAGCGAACCCGCCCTCGGGATGGCCGTGCTCGCCGCGTACGGCGCGGGCGCCGCCCCCACCCTCGCTGCCGCCGCCACGCGCATGGTCGGCCTCAGCCATGTCCTGCGCCCCGACCCGGCGCGCACCGCGCGCTTCCTGGAGCCGTACCTGAAGCTGGTCGGCGAACTGGAACGGCGCGGCTGGCTCCCGGTGCCCGTCGCCGCGCACGCGCGCACCCGCGCCGACGCTTTGGAGACCTCATGAGTACGACCCTGCTGCTGGCCCGCCACGGGCAGACGCTCTGGCACGCCGAGAACCGCTACGCGGGCGTGAGCGACGTCGGCCTCACCGACGAGGGCCGCGCGCAGGCGGCGCGGCTGGGGGAGTGGGCGGGCCGGCAGGCGGCGGCGGGCGCGGCCATCGACGCGGTGTGGACGTCGACGGTGCCACGCGCGATCGTCACGGCGGAGCCCGCCTGCCGGGCACTGGGCCTCGTACCGGAACGCGAACACGACCTGCGCGAATGCGACTTCGGGGTGCTGGAGGGCCGCACGCTGGCCGAGTTCGAGGAGACCGACCCGACGGGCGCGGCGGCGTTCCGCGCCGACCCGGTGGTGAACCCCTTCCCGGCCGCCGAGGACCCCCGCTCGGCCGCCGCGCGCGGAGCGGACGCGCTGCGCCGGATCGCGGGGGCGCACGACGGCGGCCGGGTACTGGTGGTGGCGCACAACACCCTGCTGCGGCTGGTGCTCTGCGAACTGCTGGGGATCCCGCTGAGCGACTACCGGCGGGTGTTCCCGGGACTGCGGAACGCGGCGGTGAGCGAGGTCCGCACGGACGGCAGGAGCGTGGCGCTGCTCTCGCTGAACGTGCCGTGCGGGCCGTAGCCAACCATGACCGGTTCGTCGGCGGGACCATCCCGTATCTCTCCATCAGAGCTGGTCAGCGGCTTGGGTGTGGGGAGTGTAGCGGGGTGGGTCGGGATGCGGGGAGCAGCCGTCCGCGGGAAAGCGATCTGCTGGGCTAATGGCTCTCCGCGCGGCCGGCCATCCGCGACCGTGGTCTTACTTGTGGCCTTTGCGACCGCTCTTACTCCCGTGGTTGTGATGACGGCGGCCACGAGCGCCTTGTTCCTCGCGTGGTCGTTCACGACGCCTGTCGTTTCCACCGGGCGGCTGAAGTTGGTTGACGAGCTGCGCACGCTGGGCGTTCGACTCCAGCTGTTGCTGTCGCTGGGCGAGGTCGCTCTGCCGCGCCTGCTCGCTGAGCACTCGCGCCTCCCTCACGCTTTCGTGCCCGTTGATGGCTGAGGCGTAAGCTGCTCCCCTGTCCTGCACCAATTGGAAGGGCGTCTCGAAGCTCATCCCGGTCTCCGCCTCGGCGGCCGCTCGGACATCTGGGTCCAGGTAGCCGTTCTGGTAGCCATCCAGGCTTTGCGAGTAGTCGTTCGCCGCCTGACTCTCAGCCTGGTTCCATTCCATCAACTCTGAGTCTCTGTTGTAATCCAGGGCATCTGCATATGCTAATGCGTTCCATTGGTTCGCCTCCCTCCTTTCCAGCGCATTGTCAATGAGTCCCTGAATGCGGTCGATCTCATCTTCTTCCAAGTCAACTCCACTGTCTTGGGGTAGGTGCGGAGCCGGTCGGCTTCCGGTGATCACAACGGTCCCGCGGCGCCGATGGTTCAGCGGAGGGGCCACCGTTGTTGCACGGCGACAGCGCCGCGACGTTTTCCGGAACGGCAGGCCGCACCGAGAACTGCCAGGTCGGTGACTACGCCGCGTACGGTGTCGGCGAGCAGTCGCCAGGCCGTCGGGGATCGAGGCGACGGGGCCGACACTTCGCCCTGGTCGCGCAGTACTCGGTCTGACCTGGCGAAGCTCGTGCCCCTCGGAAAACTGCGCAGACCCGCGCGGAGTTGACGACACGGCCGCGGGGCTTCCGCACCGCGGCCGTACATCCTCGCGGTTCGCGCGGTAAGCGGAGGTTACGTCGCGGAGGAGAAGTACACCGCCAGGCGAGCCTGCTCGACGGGAGCCATGCGCTTGAACCACTTGCTCCACGTGGAGTGCTTGATCCTGCTCTTGTGAGTCCCGGACCGGACGGTGTGGAGTTCGTTGTGGCCGATCCCGGCGTCGTACTGGACTTCGTGCTCAGCGATGCCGGCGATGCCGGACGCCTCCGAGACGATCGCGTCGTCGAAGGAGGAGATGGTGGTCCAGTCCGTGCCCATACGGGAGTTCGGCATGGTGCTCTTCAGGCTTTTGAGGAACGCGCTGTTCGGCTTCATGTCCGCGCACTGCTGCCAGCCCACCGAGCAGACTTTGCCCCAGTTGGTCCCGCCGTGCGGGGTGCCGAGCGTGACGACGTCCTCGATGTAGAGGCGCGGCGGGAAGCCCGCGGTGCCCTTGGCCGTGTGGTAAAGCGCGGCGCGGACGACGAGACCGCCCATGGAGTGGGCGACGACGTCGACCTTCACGTTCTTCTGCGGGTTCGAGTAGTTCTTGTAGACGTAGTTCGCGAACGCCTTGGCCACGGTCTTCAGGGACGTGTCACGGCTGCCCTTGTAGTTGTACGAGCACTTCTTGTTGCCCGAGTAGTAGCCGAAGGTGAGCAGGTTTCCCTTCCATCCCTTCTTCGCGAAATGCGTTCGGGCGGCGGAGAAGTAGTCGGTGCAGTCGTGCTTGCCGGTCGGAGCGAATCCGTGGACGAAGATGACGCGGTTGTTCTTCCCGTTCGCCCGCCCCGGCGCGGCACTGGCCGGCGTGACGGTGAGCATGGTGAGAACGACGGCCAGCGCTGCGGAAAGAAGCAGCCTGAGCCGTCGATTCGGCTTCTGCATGGAGATTCCCCGTGATTGATGGTGGGTCACTTATGCCGGATGAAAGGACATTTCCGGCGGACAATGGGCACAGTAGCCCGGCCCGGTCACGGGGTGTGCCGGTCGTTCACACCACAAGGACGGGCCGGGGCGGGAGTCCGTGCCTCGGGGCGGGGTCGCTCCGGATCAGTGGTAGGCGTGGACGACGGCGTGGCCCTTGCCGCGGCCGATCATCCATTTGTTCACCGGGGCGGTGATCAGGAAGGCGACGGCGAATCCGCCCAGCAGGGCCGACCAGAACAGCCCGTCGGACAGGTGGGCGTCCATCGCTCCGGGGGTCAGGGCGATGATGGCGTTGTCAACGAGCTCCATGACCGCGATGGAGACCGTGTCGGCGGCGAGGGCGACTTTGATCGCGCTCCTGAAGTCCAGGCCGGCCCGGCGGACCGCGAAGAGCGTGAATGAGTAGCCGAAGGCGAATGCCAGGGTGATCGCCAGGATCATGGTGGGCACGTTGCCCCACAGCAGGGCCGTACCGATGGCCATGCCGAGGATCTCGCCGATGGCACAGCCGGTGAGGCAGTGCAGGGTCGCCTTGGCGGCGGTTGACCATGACGCGCCCGACCGCCCGTGGCCGGCCTGGTGAGTGGCGTGATCATGAGCGGTGGGTGTGTGGTGCGCACTGTGGTCCATGACGTCCATCCCCATTCCCGTCGATGTGACCCGACGCCGGGCCCCGCATCGCGACCCTATACCCCTAGGGGGTACTTTTCCATGGTGTTCGGATGCTCCCAAGGGGGCGGGCGCCCTGGGGGTGCCCGCCCCCTCACGGACTACTGGGCAGGCTCAGTTCTTGCCGAGCAGCTTGTTCATTTCGGTGATCTCGGCGGTCTGGGAGGTGATGATCTCCCCGGCCATCTTCTGGGCCGGGTCGTAGGCGCCGTCCGCTCGCTCTGTCCTGGCCATCCCTACCGCACCCTTGTGATGCTTGATCATCATCTCCATGAAGGCGGTGTCGAACGCCTTGCCCGAGGAGTCTTTGAGCTGCCGCATCTCCTCCGCGGTCATCATCCCGCCCGAGCCGTGTACGGAGTGGCCCGTGTCGCCCTCGGCGGGAACCTCCTCGCCCCACGAGGTCAGCCAGCCGGACAGCGTCTTGATCTCCGGGTCCTGGGCCTTCTTGATAGCCGTGACGAGCTTCTTCACCTCGGCCGAGTCCGTCCGGGACGGAGCGAGGTCGGACATCTCAACCGCCTGGCGGTGGTGGGGGATCATGCCCTTGGCGAAGGCGATGTCGGCCGCGTTGTGCTGCCCGGTGGAAGCCCGTGCCGACGCGGAGGGCGACTTCGTTGTGTGGCTGTCGTGTTCGGCCGAGCTCTCGCCTCCGCCGCAGGCGGCCAGGACGAGCGTGGCCGCACCGGCGGCAACGAGGGCGCCGGTACGGCGGACGAGGGAACGCTTGCTGTTCATGGTGGTGCAACTCCTTGACGCCGCCCCGAGAGTTGGGGCGCGCGGATGTGGTGGAAATGAGGGCGTGCGAAAGCCCGGCACCGGTCACCGGCAGGAGCCGGGACAGGGGGTGCCGTGCGGGCCGCTCTAGATCCGCAGGAGCTGCAGTTGGGAAAGGTCGGGCGGCGCCCGGCTGCTCGCGGCCGACTCCGGCACGCTGTCGCTCCAAGCGGCAGCGGCGGGGACGTCGGTGAACGCGGCGCTCAGTGCGGGCGGGGTGTAGGAGGAACCGACGCCCGTGGCCGCGCACGTCTGGTCGGCGTGATCGAGATGGCCCGTTCCGCCGGCGGTGTGTGCGCACTGCCCGGCCGCAGCGGATTCGTTCTGCGCGTGGGCCACGTCCATGGTGTGGCCGCGGTCGGCGTGAGCCGTCGGCAAAGGGCTGACTGGCAGGGCGTGCATGCCCAGCACGCCGGCGAGTACCGCCAGGACCAGCAGTGCGTACAGCCGCCCGGCGGGGCGGTTGTGGGAAAGGCCGCGTGCGGTCACGGCTTCATCGTACGAGGCCGGTTGCACTGAGTGGGCACCGGCCGAATGCGTTCCACATCAGCCTGCGGAACCGGCACTTGGTCGCGCTGAACGCACCCCGGCTCACGCAAGGTGCCACCTGCCGGACCTCATCGCCCCTTTGGTGGGAAGTCACAGTCCGCTGGGCACTCGCCCCGCCGCGCGAAATGATCTACGTAGCGGTGAGACCATCCCCACCTCAGCGGATTCCGTGACGAGCGTCACGCTCACTGGCGGTATGGAGCGCACCAGTTGTTGGAAGTCCACCATCCTCCGGGTCGCCGCGTTGTGTTCGGTCACTCATGTCCGGGACCACGGGGGTGGGCTACGGTCAGCCTGTCCCCCCGGCCCACACGTCTGTCCTCACCCCGCGGAGTCCCGATGAGCACTGCTGCCGTCACCACCCGTACCGGAGCGGTTCTCGCCGATCTGCTCCCCGTCGCCCGGAACCGGTACGCCGTCGACACCGCGCTCGTACTCGGCGGCGCCGCGCTCACCGGCATCGCGGCGCAGCTCTCCGTCCCGGTCCCCGGCTCCCCGGTTCCGGTCACCGGCCAGACCTTCGCCGCGCTGCTCGTCGGGACCGCGCTCGGTGCTCGCCGGGGCTTCCTCGCGCTCGCCGTCTACACCCTCGTAGGCCTCGTGGGCATGCCGTGGTTCTCCGAGGGCGAGTCGGGCCCCGGCATCGTCTCGCTCGGCTACGTACTCGGGATGCTGCTCGCCGCGACGGTCGTCGGTTCGCTGGCCCGGCGCGGCGGCGACCGTTCCGTCGTGCGTACCGCCGGGACGATGGTGCTCGGCTCCGTGATCATCTACGCGGTCGGCGTGCCGTATCTCGCGGTCGCCGCCGACCTGTCACCGAGCGCGGCCGTCGCCGCCGGACTCACCCCCTTCCTGCTCGGGGACGCGCTCAAGGCCGCGCTGGCGATGGGTCTGCTGCCCGCGGCCTGGAAGCTCGTCGGCCGCGGGAAGTAGGGCGTGTTCGGCGGAGCTTCGCGACCCCGGAACGCGGCGCACCGTGCCCGACGTGCCACACTTCGCCCATGCGCGTCTATCTCGGCTCCGACCATGCCGGCTTCGAACTCAAGAACCACCTCGTCGAGTGGCTCACGGCCCACGGCCACGAGCCCGTCGACTGCGGCCCGCACATCTATGACGCCCAGGACGACTACCCGCCGTTCTGCCTCCGCGCCGCGGAGCGGACGGCGGCCGACCCGGCGGCCCTCGGCATCGTGATCGGCGGCTCCGGCAACGGCGAGCAGATGGCCGCCAACAAGGTGAAGGGCGTGCGCGCGGCGCTCGTCTGGAACGAGCAGACCGCGGGGCTCAGCCGCGAGCACAACGACTCGAACGTGATCTCGATCGGTGCCCGGATGCACACCGAGGCCGAGTCGACCAAGTTCGTGGAGATCTTCCTCGGCACCGAGTACACGGGCGAGGAGCGCCACGCCCGCCGGATCCAGATGCTCGCGACGTACGAGACCACGGGCGAACTGCCCCCGATCCCGGCTCACCACCCCAAGCAGGACTAGGTCCTGTTCGGACGGGCACGCACAACGCAGCACGCACCAAGGAGAATCCGTGCCCGAGGGGCATACGATCCACCGCCTCGCCGAGGACCTGACCGAACGCTTCCACGCGGACGCCATAGGTGTGAGCAGCCCGCAGGGCCGGTTCAGCGAGAGCGCGGCGCTCCTCGACGGGCGGGTGATGGACGGTGCGAGCGCCCACGGGAAGCATCTCTTCGTCGGCTTCGAGGACAGCGGCTGGGTCCATGTGCACCTCGGCCTCTTCGGGAAGGTGGCGCTCGGCGGGACCCCCGCCCCGCCACCCACCGACACCGTCCGGCTGCGCCTGCTGAACGACACGTACTACATGGAGCTGCGCGGCCCCACCACCTGCGCGCTGATCACCGAACCCGAGAAGCGCGCGATACACGACCGGCTCGGCCCCGACCCGCTGCGCCCGCCCGACGCACCCGGCAACGACCCGGAGCGCGCGTGGGCCCGTATCTCGCGCTCCCGTACCACCGTCGCCGCCCTGCTGATGGACCAGAAGATCATCGCGGGCGTCGGCAACGTCTACCGCGCCGAGGTCCTCTTCCGGCACGGCATCGACCCGTACCGCGCCGGGCGCGATCTCACCCGCGCCGAGTGGGAAGCGATCTGGACCGACCTGGTGGGGCTGATGCGCGAGGGCGTGCGGCACAATCGCATCGACACCGTACGGCCCGAGCATCTGCCCGAGGCCATGGGCCGCCCGCCGCGCGTGGACGACCACGGCGGCGAGGTGTATGTCTACCGGCGCGCGACCATGCCCTGCCATCTGTGCGGCACCGAGATCCGCACGGCGTCACTCGCAGCCCGCAATCTCTTCTGGTGCCCCGGCTGCCAGCGGAAGTAGCCGCGAGGCCGACGACCCGTCAGAAGCCGTGCGGCAGCCACGGTGCGACCGGCGACGCGAACGCCACCGACGCCTCCGCCAGCGCGCCCGGCCGCAGTTCACGGACGAGCCCCGCCCGCGCCAGCGCCGCCGGCGAGGTGTCGCCCAGATACATCGTGGCCAACTCCCTTACCGACAACGACAGATCGGCCGCGTCCGCCGTCCGCTCGCAGGACGCGCCCTTCACGTCACCGGTCAGCCGCCAACGCCCCTCGTTCCAGGGGCAGAAGGCGTCGTCGACCTCGAACACCACGTCCACAGGCGCCTGGTACGTCCGCGCCTCCAGTGCCGCGCCCACCTCCACCAGCCGTACGTGCAGCGAGTCCCGCACCCGGATGTTGGCGCGCCGGACGTCGGAGACCAGGAACTGGAACGGGTCGTCCACCGGCAGGTTCGACACGCTCACCGTCGACGTCAGGTCGATCCCGCCGAGGAAGCGCCACAGGGTCGCGTACGCCACCGGGTCCAGAGCGGACACCTGGTCGACCACGACCGTGCTCTTCGGCCCGGCCGCCTCCCACAAGGGCTTGACGCGGTAGAGCGCGTACCCGATCGTCTCCGCGTCGTCGCCATCGCCCCGCCGCGCGAGCACGCACTGGAGCTCGGAGGCGCCCTCACGGCCCTCGGGCGAGTCCATCAGCAGCTTCCGGTCCCAGCCGGGCCGCCGCTCCAGCATGCCGGGACGGCCGGGGACCTGACGCGCGTACACCGACTCGACCGACTCGCGCGCGTCGTCCAGCGGGACGTACCGCAGTTGTACGGGATCGGCGCCGTCCGCGTCGGCCGGCACCCGGAACGAGACGCGCGAGGTGTCGATCTCCGCGCTCAACTGCCGCGTGCCGACGCCGTATCCGAACCGCCCGTAGATCTCCGGTTCCGACGCGGTCAGCAGCGCCACCGCCTGGCCCCACGAGCGGACGTCGTCCAACTGCCGCCGCATCATGGAGGTGAGGATCCCGCGCCGCCGGTGCGTCGCCGCGACGCTCACCATCGTGACGCCCGCCGCCGACACCAGACCCCCGCCGGGCACCGTGAGCCCGAAGGTGAACGCCCCCGCGGTCCCCACGCACTCGTCGCCGTCCCAGACCCCGAGGGAGCGTTCGTACTCCGTCACGGAACGCCAGGCCTCGCGCTCCTCGGCGGAGTCGACGAGCGCACCGCCGAAGGCCCGTTCCAGCTTCGCGAACCAGCGGTCCCAGTCAGGGGCTTCGAGTACTCGCAAGTCTGTGGTCATATGCCATGAGTACCAGGGCGTGGGCGGTTGAGGCGACCCGATATCGAACACAATGTCACAGGGGTCCCTCTGCACGTGCGGCCCGCTGATGGATAAGGTCCACGACAATGGCCGGTGGCGCGAAGACGGATTCGTTCACGGCCCGGATGCGCAGGTCGCTGCACCGGGCCCGCGTCGGCATGCGCAAATCCGGAGTCGACTACTTCCGCGGCGACGGCTCGGACTGGATAGCACTCGTCGGACTGCTCCTGACCGTCCCCGGGATCGCCATCGCCACCATGGCGGTCCCCGTCTGGTTCGCACCGTCCGCGCTGGTCCTGCCGATCGTGGCCGGGGGACTGCTGCTGCGGCCCTCCAGCCTGCTGGCCCTGTACGCCGCCGCGGCCACCGCTTTGATCGTCGAATCGCTCGTCCTCGGCCCGTACGACCAGGGGCCGGCCACGGTGACGCCGGGCACCGTCCTGGTGGTGGCGGCCTGCGGGCTCTTCGGGCTGCTGATCGCCCAGTTCAGGGCCCGCGTGGGCGTGCCGTGGCGGCGCGGCGGCACGATGCTCTTCGACCTGCGCGAACGTATCCGGGTCCAGAGCGCCCTGCCGTACCTGCCGAAGGGCTGGCACCGCGAGATGTCGCTGCGGCCGGCCGGCGGCCAGTCCTTCTCCGGCGACTTCGTCGTGGCGGCCCGCACCAACGGGGGCCGCACGCTCGAAGTCGTCCTCACGGATGTCTCCGGAAAGGGCATGGACGCGGGCTCGCGCGCGCTGCTGCTGTCCGGCGCGTTCGGCGGGCTGCTCGGCTCGCTCCCGCCGGAGGGCTTCCTGCCCGCCGCCAACGGCTATCTGCTCCGCCAGGACTGGGACGAGGGCTTCGCGACCTCCATCCATCTCGTCCTGGATCTGGAGTCGGGGGAGTACGAGCTGCTGTCGGCGGGCCATCTGCCCGCGCTCCAGCTCCACGCGGGCAGCGGTCGCTGGGAGGAGATGGCGGCGGAGGGCCCGCTCCTCGGTGTCTACGACCACGCGGAGTTCGACCCGGTGAAGGGTGTCCTGCTGCCGGGCGACGTGCTGATGCTGTTCACGGACGGCCTGGTCGAGGCGTCGGGCCGCGACCTCAGCGAGGGGATAGACCGGCTGTCGGGCGAGGCGGACCGGTATGTCGCGGCGGGCTTCGTCGGAGCGGCCTGGCACTTGATCGAGTCGGTGGCGAAGCATGTGAACGACGACAGAGCGCTGCTGCTGATCTGCCGCGAGAGCTGAGGCCCGGAGGGCCGGGCCGGGCCCGGGGGCCGGTACGGTCCGCACCGGCCCCCGGCCACCCGTCGCCGCTCAGGCCCCCGACTTCGCCAGCGACAGCTCGTCGCTGCTGTCGCCGGGACCGGACCCGCCACCCGGCCCCGACCCGGCACCACCACCGCCTCGCCCGCCGCCCGGCAACACCCGTGCCAGCCAGTGCGACTTGGCCGCGGCCAGCGGACCGAGGACCGCGAGGATCAGGACGTACCCCGCGATGAACGGGGCCAGCCGCTCGTCCAGGGCCGCGCCCGCCGCCATCGTCGCGAGGATCAGGGCGAACTCACCGCGCGCGACCAGCGTCGTCGCGATGTTCGCCGCCGGGCCTGAGCCGAAGCGGTAGACGCGCGAGGCCACCAGACCGGCCACCACGTTCATCGCCAGCGTCACGGTGACGGCCGCCACGACAGGCCAGAGCACCGTCGGCAGGTCGCCCGGGTTGATGGACAGCCCGAAGGCGAAGAAGAAGATGGCGCCGAACGCGTCCCGCAGCGGATGCACCAGCGTACGGATCCGGTCGCCGGAGGCCGTACTGCCCAGCATCAGACCGACCATGAACGCGCCGATCGCGTCCGCGACACCGAACCACTCGGAGACCCCCGCCATGAAGACCGCTGCGCCCAGGAAGGAGATGACGAGCAGCTCGTCGTCCTTCGTGTCGATGAGGCGGCCGATGACCTTCTTGCCGAAGCGCGCGGCGAGGGCCAGCAGCAGCAGGAATCCGAACGCCTTCCCGCCGTCCGCCAGCGCGGCGGGGGCACTGTCGGCGCCGGAGAGGATCGGCTGGAGCGCGGCCAGGTAGAGCGCCAGGAAGATGTCCTCGACGACGATGATCCCCAGGATCGGCTTCGTCTCGGGATTCCCGATACGGCCCAGGTCGACCAGGATCTTCGTCACGATCGCGGACGAGGAGATACCGAGCACACCCGCGAGGACCAGCGCCTCGGACGTGCCCCAGCCCAGCGCGAAGCCGAAGCCGAGCCCGGCGCCCACGTTCAGCAGCAGATACGAGCCGCCGGCGAGGGCCATCTTGCGGCCGCCCGCCTTGAGATCGTCCAGATGGAATTCGAGGCCGAGATAGAAGAGCAGAAGGACGAGGCCGAGGGCCGACAGCATCTCCAGGTCGTGCGGATCGGAGAGGAGCACGATGCCCGGGGTGTGCGGTCCGAGCAGGATTCCGGCCAGGATGAACAGCGGGATCGTCGGCAGCTCGATCCGGCTGCCGAGGCGGGCGAGGAAGGCGGCGGCGAGGAAGGCGCCGCCCATGGCTATGAGGGTGTCTGCGTGTCCGATGGGACCGTTCCTCCGTCAAGTCAAAGGCGCGTCAAGGAATCGTCAGTAATTAGTTTACCAAACGATTTATCGGGCGACTTCTGCCACACGCGCACCGTGACCTGGCCCACAACACGAATCCGGGCCGCCTCGCCGTGCTGGACGAGGCGGCCCGGATCGGGATCGCGGGGAAATGCGGGGAGGTACGGCGGCTACTTGTCCTTCCGGAACGCCCAGGTCATCTCCGGCTCCGTCGCGAACCGGAAGAGCCGGCGCACCGGCGGCGTACAGAGCAGCGTCATCGCGACGCCCGCGAGCAGAGTCAGGAAGACCTTGCCGGCCGGCTCGTTCAGCCAGGCGTTCGTGTCGAAGATCCCGCTGTACACGGCGCCCTTCACCAGGAAACCGTGCAGCAGATAGCCGCAGATGGTGCCCGCGCCGAGTGCCGTGAACCACATCTTGCGGCGCGGCACCCACGACAGGAACGCGGCCGTCAGCACGACCGAGCAGCCGAACAGCGCGAAGGTCATGACGACGCCCAGCCACCACGGCGCTCCTTGGTCCTGCGCCGCGCTGTTGTGGTAGAACCACGCGTTCTGCATCCGGACCGCCGCCCAGTACGCGAAGACGAGCGCGCCGGCGAAGACGGGCACGGCCAACACCCTGACCTCACGCCGCCGCACCAGCTGGAAGTGCTCGGGCTTGAGGATGAGCCCCAGGACGAAGAGGGGCAGGAACTGCAGTACGCGCTGGAGGTTGAGGTCCTCGCCGATGTTCGGCGTGAAGGACGCGAGCGCGGCGATGCCGAGGGCGACCGGCAGGGGATGGCGCAGCGACAGCCAGATCGGGGTGGTCAGCCGCCAGATGAACAACGCGGCCAGGAACCAGGTGAGATACCAGGGGTCGAGCAGACTGATGGGGTGGCCCGGGTCGTTGGCGGCCCGCTTGAACAGCGAGTACGCGACCTCGAAGACGATGTACGGGACTGCGATCCCGGTCAGCAGGCGTCTGATCTGGTGGGGGCGGCCCGTGTAACTCCGGGAGAAGTAGCCGGAGATGATGATGAAGGCCGGCATGTGGAACGAGTAGACGACCATGTAGAGCGCCTTCGTCGCCCGGCTGCCGTCCATCACCGGCTCCCAGGCGTGGCCCATGGCCACCAGCACGATGGCCAGGTACTTCGCGTTGTCGAAGAACGCGTCTCGCTTCGTGGACGTCTTGGCGGTGGGGGGTGTCGACTTCGCGGAATCCTGAGGGGTCCGTACAGGGGTTTCGGCCACCGCGGCCGATGCGGTCTGTGCCGTTGGGGGGACGGGATCCAACTCCCGCGAGCGGGGGAGCGGAGCCCTCTCATATCCGTGCGGAGCTTGGGACATCTGATTAACCCTAGCCCCGCACAATGCGATGAGTAAAACCTCCTGGGCATGTGGGGTGTTCGACACCGAAACGGCCTCCCACCGGTAGATATGCCCCTGTTAATCCCTCTTAAATAGGGCATATCATCAGGGTGTGACCCTCGATATGACTCCGCGTGAATTCATCCGCCGAACTGCCCGGGGTTTGCTTTGAATTGGCTGTGAGCCGGCTGTGAACGCGGGGAGAATGATCGCATCGAATTGACGTCCCCATTCATTCCCCGCCCCGCGCGCGCCCGGCGCCCCACCCGGCGCACCCGGCGTGCCCGCCAGGGCGATTGGCGTGATCCTTTCCTCGATGATTCGTCACGGGAGGCCAACTGGGCGGAGGTTGGTGGCACGATGGTGGGAGCGGGTGTGTGCGAGGCCGTGAGCTCCCGCGGCCGGCAAGGCGGACCGACCGAGGGTGTGATCAGTTGTGGCTATTTCACTGTCTGTGGTGCTGCTGTTGGCGATCGTCCTCGTGGTGCTGATCCGCGGCGGCTCCCTGAAGGGCGGCCCAGCCACGGTCGCGATCCTGTTCGGCTTCTTCCTGGCGTCCACGGACATGGCCCCGTCGGTGAACAGGTTCCTCAACTCCCTGGCGGAGACGATCAACCAGATAAATTTCTAGGGCGGATCGGCGTCCGGGGCCGGCGCCCCGGCCGGCGCGTCAGGGGCGCCAACGCGTCAGAGCACGAACGCATCAGGGCCAGTCCGGAGGATCACCCTCCGACCTGGCCCTGTGTCATATGGAGCGGGCGACGGGAATCGAACCCGCGTAGCTAGTTTGGAAGACTAGGGCTCTACCATTGAGCTACGCCCGCACGCGTCGCGGATCATGAGGACCGCGGCACGGGAAACATCGTAGCGGGTCCGCGGCCCTCGACGCACACCGCTTCCCCGTCGCTCGCGTGCCGGTGAACGTCCCGCTAAATACGTCCGGCGCACTGTCCGCGGGCATGTACCCTACGTGTCGCACCGACGGGGTGTGGCGCAGCTTGGTAGCGCGTCCGCTTTGGGAGCGGAAGGTCGTCGGTTCGAATCCGGCCACCCCGACCATCAGTACCCGTGTCTGTTCAAGATCGCGTTGTGGGCGTCATCCTGCTTGCCGCTACTATGCAAGCTGCGTGCCCGTGTGTCTGAAGAGACTGTGAAGGACCGGGCCGAATCCGCTGGTCCGCCGTAGTCACGGCGGGCGTAGCAGAACCCCAGAATCAGCCACCAAGGAGACCGAACCGTGAAGAGCGCCGTGGAGACCCTGAACCCGACCCGGGTTCGGCTCACTGTCGAGGTGCCCTTCGAGGAGCTCAAGGACAGCCTCGACGCGGCGTACAAGAAGATCAACGACCAGGTCACGGTGAAGGGCTTCCGTAAGGGCAAGATCCCCGCCCGCGTCATCGACCAGCGGTTCGGCCGTGGAGCTGTGCTGGAGGAGGCCGTCAACGACGCCCTTCCGAAGTTCTACACGGAGGCCGTCAACGAGGGTGAGCTCAATGTCCTCGGGCAGCCCGAGGTCGACATCAAGGAGCTGAAGGACGGCGAGCTGCTCTCCTTCACCGCCGAGGTCGACATCCGCCCGGTCATCGAGATCCCGGACTACACCGGCATCGAGGTCACCGTCGACGCGGTCGGCGTCTCCGACGAGGACGTCGACAAGTCCGTCGACGAGCTCCGTGAGCGCTTCGCCTCCACCAGCGCCGTCGAGCGCGCCGCCGCCGAGGGCGACGTCGTGACGATCGACCTTGAGGCCAAGGTCGACGGCGAGGTCCTGGAGGACGGCGTCGCCAGTGACGTGCAGTACACGATCGGCTCCGGCGAGCTGCTCGAAGGCATCGACGAGGCCGTGACCGGCCTGGAGGCCGGCGGCGAGGCCACCTTCACCTCCCAGCTCAAGGGCGGCACCGCCGAGGGCAAGGACGCCGAGGTCTCCGTCAAGGTCACCCAGGTCGCCTCCCGCGAGCTGCCCGACCTGGACGACGAGTTCGCGCAGATGGCGAGCGAGTTCGACACCCTTGAGGAGCTGAAGGCGGACAGCCGCAAGCGCCTCGGCAGCATGAAGCAGTACGACCAGGCCACCCAGGCCCAGGAGCGCGTCCTCGACGAGCTGCTGAAGCTGGCCGAGGTCCCGATCCCCGAGAAGCTTCTTGAGGACGAGATCAAGACCCGCAAGCACAACCTGGAGCACCACCAGCTCGGTCAGATGGGCCTCGACCTTCCGAAGTACCTGGAGATCCAGGGCAAGACGGAGGAGGAGTTCGACGAGGAGACCAAGGAGCAGGCGGTCAAGGGCATCAAGACCCAGTTCATCCTCGACGAGCTGGTCAACAAGGAGAAGCTGAACGTGAACCAGGAGGAGCTCACCGAGCACCTCATGCGTCGCGCGCAGTCCTCCGGCATGTCGCCCGACCAGTTCGCCCAGGCCGTCGTCGAAGGCGGCCAGGTGCCGATGCTCGTCGGAGAGGTCGCCCGCGGCAAGGCGCTCGCCGTGGTGGTCGAGGCCGCCAAGGTGACGGACACGAACGGTGAGGTCGTCGACCTCCAGGACGACGACGAGACGGATGAGGCGGACGAGACCGCCGAGGCCGCCGAGGCGTCCTCCGACGAGACGGCCACCGAGGCCGCCGCCGACACCGCCGCGGACGACGACAAGCCCGAGACGAAGACCGAGGGCTGAGCGTCCACGCTCGACCGGATCTCCGGGCCCCGGGACGCGACTCGCGCCCGGGGCCCGCTCCGTAGGCGGTGCCGTACCCCGCCCCCTGCCTCGACCCAACTACCTTGCGCTGCCAGCGAACAGTCCAGGAAGCGGGATGGCGCCCGCCGACCAGCGCGTTAGGGTCCATGAATACGAGGGCTGGGGAGCGCCCCGTCCCCCGGAACGAAAGACGCTGAGACGGCCGGAGCCGTCAGAGACGAGCAGGTGGACACGTGACGAATCTGATGCCTTACGCCGCCGGTGAGCCGTCCCTCGGTGGTGGCCTCGGCGACCAGGTCTACAGCCGACTGCTCGGTGAGCGGATCATCTTCCTCGGCCAGCAGGTCGACGACGACATCGCCAACAAGATCACCGCGCAGCTCCTTCTCCTCGCGGCCGAGCCCGAGAAGGACATCTACCTCTACATCAACAGCCCCGGTGGTTCCGTCACGGCGGGCATGGCGGTCTACGACACCATGCAGTACATCCCGAACGACGTGGTGACCATCGGTATGGGCATGGCGGCCTCCATGGGCCAGTTCCTGCTGACCGGCGGCACCGCCGGCAAGCGCTTCGCGCTGCCCAACACCGACATCCTCATGCACCAGGGCTCCGCGGGCCTCGGCGGCACCGCCTCCGACATCAAGATCCAGGCCGAGCAGCTGCTCCGTACGAAGAAGCGCATGGCCGAGATCACCGCCCGGCACACGGGCCAGACCGAAGAGACCATCATCCGCGACGGTGACCGCGACCGCTGGTTCACCGCCGAGGAGGCCGTGTCCTACGGCATCATCGACGAGATCATCTCCGCTGCTTCGGGTGTTCCGGGCGGCGGCGGCACCGGCGCCTGAGGCTTCGCAGTACGCCCAGGACCGGCCACGTCAGCCCATCGAACGCCACCAGGATGGTGAACACCCACATGAACAACTTTCCCGGCGCCTCCGCGAGCGGCCTCTACACCGGCCCCCAGGTGGACAACCGCTATGTCATCCCCCGCTTCGTGGAGCGCACCTCGCAGGGCGTACGCGAGTACGACCCGTACGCGAAGCTCTTCGAGGAGCGCGTGATCTTCCTCGGTGTCCAGATCGACGACGCGTCGGCCAACGACGTCATGGCGCAGCTGCTGTGCCTGGAGTCCATGGACCCCGACCGTGACATCTCGATCTACATCAACAGCCCCGGCGGCTCCATGACGGCCCTCACGGCCATCTACGACACGATGCAGTTCGTGAAGCCGGACATCCAGACGGTCTGCATGGGCCAGGCCGCCTCCGCGGCGGCGGTCCTGCTCGCGGCCGGCACGGCGGGCAAGCGCCTGGCCCTGCCGAACGCGCGCGTCCTGATCCACCAGCCGTCCAGCCAGACCGGCCGCGAGCAGCTCTCCGACCTGGAGATCGCGGCCAACGAAATCCTGCGCATGCGCGCGCAGCTCGAGGACATGCTCGCCAAGCACTCCACGACGCCGATCGAGAAGGTCCGCGACGACATCGAGCGGGACAAGATCCTGACCGCCGAGGACGCTCTGGCGTACGGTCTGGTCGACCAGATCGTCTCGACCCGTAAGACCACGGCGGCGGCAGCGGCCTGACCCGTCCGGTGCCCTTGGCGCGGTCTCACGTCCTCGTGAACCGTGCCAAGGGGGGCCCGAACGGGGGGCCAGGCAAGGTACCGTCGGGTATGAGGCACAGGAGCCGCTGAACCAGGCTGCTCCCAGGCGAAGGGGAAGCACCTCGTGGCACGCATCGGTGATGGCGGCGACCTGCTCAAGTGCTCGTTCTGCGGGAAGAGCCAGAAGCAGGTGAAGAAGCTCATCGCAGGTCCCGGGGTCTATATCTGCGACGAGTGCATCGACCTCTGCAACGAGATCATCGAGGAGGAGCTCGCCGAGACCTCCGAGGTGCGGTGGGAGGAACTGCCCAAGCCGCGTGAGATCTACGAGTTCCTTGAGGGGTACGTCGTCGGGCAGGCGCCCGCGAAGAAGGCGCTCTCGGTGGCGGTCTACAACCACTACAAGCGCGTGCAGGCCGGTGAGAACGGCGGCGCCGGGAGCCGTGACGACGCGATCGAGCTCGCCAAGTCCAACATCCTGCTGCTGGGCCCCACGGGCTCCGGCAAGACGCTCCTCGCCCAGACGCTGGCCCGGATGCTGAACGTACCGTTCGCGATCGCGGACGCGACGGCGCTGACGGAGGCCGGCTATGTCGGCGAGGACGTCGAGAACATTCTGCTGAAGCTGATCCAGGCGGCCGACTACGACGTCAAGAAGGCCGAGACCGGGATCATCTACATCGACGAGATCGACAAGGTCGCCCGCAAGAGCGAGAACCCGTCGATCACCCGCGATGTCTCCGGCGAGGGCGTCCAGCAGGCCCTGCTGAAGATCCTGGAGGGCACCACGGCCTCGGTCCCTCCCCAGGGCGGCCGTAAACACCCGCACCAGGAGTTCATCCAGATCGACACGACGAACGTGCTGTTCATCGTGGGCGGCGCCTTCGCGGGCCTGGAGAAGATCATCGAGTCACGGGCCGGTGCCAAGGGCATCGGCTTCGGCGCGACGATCCGCTCCAAGCGCGAGATCGAGGAGAGCGACCAGTTCCAGGAGGTCATGCCGGAGGACCTGGTGAAGTTCGGGATGATCCCGGAGTTCATCGGCCGCCTCCCGGTCCTGACCTCGGTGCACAACCTGGACCGCGAAGCGCTCCTCAAGATCCTGGTCGAGCCGCGCAACGCGCTCGTGAAGCAGTACCAGCGCCTCTTCGAACTCGACGGCGTGGAGCTGGACTTCGACCTCCCCGCGCTCGAAGCCATCGCCGACCAGGCGATCCTGCGCGGCACGGGCGCGCGCGGTCTGCGGGCGATCCTGGAGGAGGTCCTCCAGTCGGTGATGTACGAGGTCCCGTCCCGCAAGGACGTGGCCCGCGTGGTCATCACGGCGGACGTCGTCCGCAACAACGTGAACCCGACGCTGGTCCCGCGCGAGCCGCGGATCGTGAAGAACGACGGCCGCCACGAGAAGTCCGCGTAACGGCGACACCTGTAGACACC